>JACQAG010000031.1 GCA_016195085.1 Pseudomonadota bacterium
CCTACCGGATGGGAGTCGGTAGGGAAACCACGGCGCAGTTTCAGCGCGACGGCCGGGACCATCTAGCCTACCGGATGGGAGTCGGTAGGGAAACCACGGCAGCTTGGATCGCGCCTCGACAGGAGACAGCAGCCTACCGGATGGGAGTCGGTAGGGAAACCACGGCGGTAGCGTCACGTGACAGTCCTTCAAGGACTGTCACGTGACGCTACGCTCCGCGCGATAGCCTCCAAAAAGATTCGAGCCTACGATCAGCGCCACGCCTTCCGCTCATCCGCGACACGGGAAGCGGCATCGACGCCCTGCCACAGCTCCTTGCCGAGGCCGCGCAGCCCGGGAATCGAGAGCGCTGCGCCCGTCTCCAGCGCCTGGGCACGCAACACGGTGACTACCTCAGCGATCGAGCGGCTCGTCGCCCATCCCTTCCGCCATGGCGCGCTTTACTACCTGAAGCGGCCGCTCTGGCTCGCCGACAGCTATCATTGCTCGCGTTACAACACCAACACCGTGCGGTTGACCGAGGCGATGTTCGCCGCGGTGCTGGCAAATTTGAGGTCGATGCTGATCGGATCAGCCGACCATCAGGGTCGCCAAACAACCCTGCTGCCGAGGTGAAGCGTTGGCTCAGCTCGATACGGGAGACGCGCGGAGCCGGAGGCCGAGTGCGCGAACCACCTTCAGCACTGTGCCGAGTTCCGGATTGCCCTCGGGCGAAAGCGCCTTGTACAAGCTCTCGCGCCCCAGCCCGGCCTCGCGGGCGATTTCAGCCATCCCCCGAGCACGCGCGATATTGCCGAGCACGGCCGCGATCACTCCGGGGTCGCCGTCAGCCAGAGCCGCTTCCAGATAGGCGGCGATATCCTCAGGGGTCTTGAGCAGCGTCGCATTGTCATAGCGCGTCGTTCGGACTCTTTTGCGCGCCATAGCACTCTCCCAAATCCCTAAAGTTCGCGAGCCAATACCTGAGCCCGCTTGATGTCTCGGGCTTGGGTTTTCTTGTCGCCGCCGATCAGCAGGATCGCCACATGCCGACCCTGCTGTTTGAAATACACTCGGTAGCCGGGACCATAGTCGACGCGCATTTCGCTGATGCCGCCGCCCACGGACCTCACGTCGCCGGCGAGCCCGAGAGTCAGGCGATCGATCCGCACCTGGATCCGGGCCCGCGCTGGTCGATCGCGAAGTCTACCGAGCCATGCCGCAAAAGCCGGCGTCTGGCGAACTTCCATCACCGCGCCAATTGTATCCTATAAAATACAAAGACACAAGGTGTCGAGGATCTCACAGCACCGGCTCGCGCGTGAGTTCCTCGTCGCCCACAGCGATCACTACTAGCGCTACAACACGAATACCGGGCGGCTGAAACAGTATCGATTGTGACGCTTCGTGAGCGCTCCACACTATCTATGAGGGAATGGAATTACTTTCCCATCTCCTTTGAACTTCAGGCAGAAGCTAGCCAGGTCCGCACGGACCTCCTCTTGATATTCGATGTTTTGAGCCTCTCGCTCAGCCGCTAATAGCTGCTGACCAACAATCGCCAAATCTAGTTGCCGTTGTGTTGGGTTCTTTCTCCGACGATCACGGCGAATCTGTTTGTCGCAACGAAGCAGGGAGCAAATTCGACGCTTAAGCTCTCGGATATTTCTGCTGTTTTCCGTGTTCATTTTACACTCCACCAGATTGGGAAGTCACCATAAGTAATTGAAATTGAACACTAAATTGGAAACCGTCAAGAAAAATCGATCTCGGCGCACTACGCTCTTGACAGCTTTTCCGCGTGGCGCACGCGCTGGAGCCCGATGAGCGCTGTCGATCCTAAAACTACGCGGCCTCGGCAAGGAGCTGTGGCGCGGCGCCGATGCCGCCATCCACGTCGAGGACGAGCGGAAGGCGTGGCCAATTGAATCAATGGGTTGCCGGTGTCCCAGCGTCCCCGAGCCTAGCTCCTGGAGCGGGACAGCGTTGGAGTCCACCCCTCCCGCGCCCGCGCTCCGGCGGGACGGAGGGAGCCCCTACTCCTTCGACTTCTCGCGCATGAGCCTCGCCTTGTCGCGCTGCCAATCCTGCTTCTTCAGGTGCTCGCGCTTGTCGCCTCGCTTGCGCCCCTTGCCGAGGCCGAGCTCGACCTTGGCGATGCCGCGCTCGTTGAAATAGATCGACAGCGGCACCAAGGTCACGCCCTCGCGCCGGATCGAGCCCAAGAGGCGATCGCGCTGGCGACGGTGGACCAAGAGCTTGCGCGCCCGCCTCGGCTCGTGATTGAAGCGGTTGGCGGCGCGGTATTCCGGCACATAGGCGTTGATGAGGTAGAGCTCGCCGTCCTTCTCCCCGGCATAGCTCTCGTTGATCGAGGCTTGGCCGGCGCGGAGCGACTTCACCTCGGTGCCGCTCAGCATGATGCCGGCTTCGATCGTGTCGAGGATCTCATAGTCGAAGCGGGCGCGGCGGTTCTGCGCCGCCAGGCGGGCGGCGGGATCGCGAGCCATGGTGCTGTAAGCCTAGAGAGGTCGGGGTCGGGTCAGTTGATGAGGCCGGCCGAGGTCATTGCCGCCTTCACCCTGGCCTTGGTCGCCTCGCTCAGGGGGGCCAGCGGCAGCCGGCAATTGGGCTGGCAGTGACCCAAGAGGCTGGCCGCGTATTTGACCGGTGCCGGGCTCGTCTCCACGAACAAGGCCTCATGCAACGGCATCAGCCGCTCGTTCACCTGCTGGGCGGAGCGCAGATCGGCCCGCTGCCAGGCCTCATGCATGTCGGCCAGCGCCCGGGGCGCCACATTGGCGGTGACCGAGATGCAGCCATCGCCGGCCTGGGCGAGGAAGGCGAGCGCGGTCGCGTCCTCGCCCGAAAGCTGCGCGAACGCCTCGCCGCACGCCCGCTTGGTCTTCTGCGGACGGGCGAGATCGTTGGTTGCATCCTTGACGCCGATGATGTTGGCGAGCTTGGCGAGCCGGCCCATGGTTTCGACCGACATGTCGATCACGCAGCGCCCGGGGATGTTGTAGATGACGATCGGCAGCTCGACCGCATCGTGGATCGCCTTGTAATGCAGGTAGAGCCCCTCCTGCGTCGGCTTGTTGTAGTAGGGGGTCACCACCAGGGCCGCATCGGCGCCGGCACTCTTGGCATGGCGGGTGAGTTCGATCGCCTCGTCGGTCGAGTTGGAGCCGGTGCCGGCGATCACCGGGACCTTGCGCCCGCCCGGCTTGCCGCCGGCGACCTCGACGCACAGCTCGACCACGCGCTTGTGCTCGGAATGGCTCAAGGTCGGCGACTCGCCCGTGGTGCCGCACGGGATGAGGCCGTGGGTGCCGTGGGCGATCTGCCAGGAAACGAAGGCTTGGTATGCCTTGTCATCCACCTTGCCGTTCTGGAAGGGGGTGATGAGCGCAACCAGCGATCCCTTGAACATCGTTTTCGCCTTATGGTGTCGGCCTGAAGCCGGGACGATAGTCTCCTCCGTCGAGGGCGGCAAGGCGAGGCTTCGCGCCTGCGGTTGTTGCGCCGGCATGCTTGCGGGTAGAATGCGGTCGGCGCCAAAAATGTAGATGGGGGTAGGGGTTGCGGGGAATTCGGTTGGCTCGAACATGGGCGTGGTCGCGCCTGTCGCCCGCATGTCTCATGGCCCCGCTCATGGGGCTTCTGTGCCTGGTGGGGCTCGGGGTCCATCCGGCGCTGGCGCTCGGCGGCGATGAGCTGCAAGCCGCGCGCGCCGCTTACACCGCCGCCGACATTGGCGACTACGCCAAGGCGGTGACGCTGGCGCAGCGGCTGAACAATCCGGTTCTCAACAAGATCTTGCGCTGGCTCGAGCTGAGGCGCGCCAGCTCCGGGGCGAGCTTCGCCGAGATCACCGGCTTCCTCGCGCAGAACCCCGACTGGCCCAGCCGGCGCCGCCTGCTGCTGCGCGCCGAGGAGTTGCTGCCGAGCGATCTTGCCGATGTCGCGGTCGTCGCCTGGTTCAAGGCGAATCCGCCGATCAACGCCAATGGCAAGCTGAGGTTGGCGGAGTCGCTGGCGCGAACCGGCGACGCGCGCGCCGCCGAGGAGATGGTGCGCCAAGCCTGGATCGGCGGCGATTTCACCGCCCCGCAGGAACGCCAGCTGGCGCAGCGCTACAAGGGCGCGCTCCGGAGCGAGGACCACGTCGCCCGCCTCGACCGGCTGCTCTGGGACGGCAACACCGGTGCTGCCAAGCGGCTCTATCCACGGGTCGACGACGACCACAGGGCGCTGGCCGAAGCGCGGATCCATCTCCGCGCCAATGTCGGCGGGGTCGAGTGGGCGCTGCGCAAGGTGCCGGCGCGGCTGGTGAATGACCCGGGGCTGCTCTACGACCGGCTGAAGTGGCGCCGCGTGCGCTCCAATAACGAGGCCGCGCGCGATATTCTGCTGCACCCGCCGGCGAACCTGGTCCGCCCGGAGCTGTGGTGGCGCGAGCGCGAATACCAGGCGCGGATGGCACTCCGGGAAGGCGACATCTCGCTTGCCTACAAGCTCGCTGCCGGTCACCGCCAGGCGGGCGGCATCGGCCAGGCCGACTCGGAGTTCCTGGCCGGCTTCATCGCGCTCCGTTTCCTCAACGATACCAAGCCCGCACTCGGGCATTTCCAACGGCTCTACGAGGACGTCAACACCCCGATCAGCCGCGCCCGGGGCGCCTTCTGGGCCGGTCGCGCCGCCGATACCCTCGCCAACAAGCCGCTGGCCGCCGAGTGGTACGGCAAGGCGGCCGAGCACGTGACGACCTTCTATGGCCAGCTCGCCGCGGGCCGCCTCACCGACCAGCCGCCGCCCTTGCCAAGCGACCCCAAGCCGAGCCGCGCCGAGAGCCAGAGCTTCCTCAAGAGCGAGCTTGCCCAGGCCGTGCGCATCCTCCAGGAGCTGGGCCAGACCGACAAGCTGCCGACCTTCGCCGCCGCGCTGATGACGCGATCGAAGACGCCGGTCGAGCGGGTGCTGACCCTGGCCCTCCTGCGCGAGCTCGGCCGTCCGGATCTTGCCGTGACCTTGGCCCGGCGGGTGGCGCGCGACGGCCAGGTCCTGATCGATGACGGCTATCCGGTCTTGGAGCTTCCCGACACGCCGGCGGGCGAGCCGGCGCTGGTGCACGCGGTCGTGCGCCAGGAAAGCGGCTTCGATGCGCGGGCGGTCAGCCGCGCCAACGCCCACGGCCTGATGCAGCTCTTGCCGTCCACCGCCAAAGCCGTCGCCAAGGGGCTCAATGTCCGCTTCGACTCCGCCAGCCTCTTGGGCGACCCGCATTACAATCTTCGTCTGGGCCAAGCCTATCTCTCGAGCCTGCTCGAGGACTTCGATGGCTCCTACCTCGCCGCGGTGGCGGCCTACAACGCCGGCCCCGGCCGCGTCAGGCACTGGCTCAGGGACAATGGCGACCCCAGGCGCGGCGAGATCGACGTGCTCGACTGGGTCGAGCAGATCCCGGTGGCCGAGACGCGCAACTACGTGCAGCGGGTGCTGGAAGGATTGCAGGTCTACCGCGTGCGCCTGCACGCGGCCCCGCAGCGGCTCGCCGCGGCGCAAGCGATCGGCCGCTGGTGCCTCTTTGGCTGCGGCGGCGTCATCGAGGCGAGCACGCTGCCGGCCAGGGTCGGCCGCGCCGCGGTGGAAAGCACCTGCGATCCGGCAAGCGATGCCACCTGCCAAGAGGCGCCGGCGATCGAAATCGGCTGCACGCCCGGCGTCGATCCCTCCTGCCAGGCGCCGGTGGTGCCGGTCGTGCCCGCCGTCCGCAGCCGCGCCGATCCCGAGCTGGATGGGATGCTGAGCCAGCCCATCAGGCCGGCGCGCGCGCTGCCTTCCGCCCGGGCGGAACAGGCGGGCCCGGATGTCCGCCCCGGCCTCGGCGCGATCGAGATGCCCGTCAATCACTTGAGGAAGTGACGTGCCGGAATGCCTCACGTGACAGGGCAGGTGCGTTTCAGCGACATCGGCGCCGTGGTCTTCGATGCCTATGGCACGCTGATCGACATCTCGGAGATTACCAATCAGTGCCGCGACGCATTGGGCGACAAGGCCGAAGCGCTGTCGCGCCTGTGGCGCGAGAAGCAGCTGCAATACACCTGGCTGCGCAGCCTCATGGGCGCCTACGTCGATTTCTGGCATGTGACCAGCGAGGCGTTGGAATATGCGATGGCAGCGCTGGGCATCGCCAATCCGCCGCTCCGCGCCCTTTTGATGCAGCTCTATCTCAGCCCGAAGATCTACGCCGACGTGCTGCCCACCCTGCAGCAACTCAGGGCGAAGGGCCTGCGCACGGCGATCCTGTCCAACGGCTCGCCGACGATGCTGGCCGCCGCCGTCAATTCGAACGTGCTGAGGCCGAGCCTCGATGCGGTGCTGTCGGTCGACGCGGTCAAGACCTACAAGCCGCATCCCAGCGTCTATCAGCTCGCCGTCGACCGCATGGCGGTCCCCGCAACCCGAATCCTGTTCGTCAGCGCCAATGGCTGGGATGCGGTCGGCGCCGGTCATTTCGGCTTCCACGTCGCCTGGATCAACCGTTCGGGCCTGCCGCAGGAGGCGCTGCCGCACCGGTCCGAGGCTGAGATCAAGTCATTGGCGGAGCTGCCGGCTCTGCTCGGGCTCTGAGCGAAGGCATCCCTGGCGGTGACCGGGAGCACGCTCGAGTCCGGCTACGTCTCCAGGTTCTTTTCCGCGCAAGACGGGCTTCGCCTGCACTACCGGGACTATGGCGAGGCCACGGCGCAGCACCCGGCCCTCCTGTGCTTGCCCGGCCTCGCGCGCAACGCCAAGGACTTCCACGTGCCGGCCCTTCGCCACGCCGGTAAGCGCCGCGTCATCGCTTCCGACTATCGCGGCCGCGGCCGCTCCGAGTGGGATCCCGATTGGCGGAATTACCAGCCGCGCACCTATCTCGACGACATCCGACACTTGCTCGCAGGCGCCGGCCTCCAGCGCATGGTCGTGCTCGGCACCTCGCTCGGCGGCGCGCTCGCCATGGCCTTGGGCGTGCTTCAGCCGAGCCTGCTTGCCGGCGTCATCCTGAACGATATCGGCACCGAGGTCGGCTCGGCCGGCATCGCCCGGGTACTCGCCTATCTCGCCAAGGATCGCCCGCAGCCGGATTGGCCGAGTGCGGCCGCGCATCTCAAGAGCCTGCTCCCCAATCTCTCGATCGACAGCGAGGACGGGTGGCTGCGCTTCGCTGGCGCGACTTACCGTGAAGGCGATGACGGGCTCTTGCATTTCGATTGGGACCCGACCATCGTGCGGCCGCTCTTGACCGGGCGACAGTCTCCGGTGGATCTCTGGCCCTTGTTCGGATCCCTCGGCCGGCTGCCGGTCCTGCTGATCCGCGGCGGCAAATCCGACATCCTGTCGGATGCAACCGCGTCCCGCATGGCCGACGCGCATCCCGGCATGGGCATGGTGACCGTGCCGGGCGCCGGCCATGCGCCGACCCTCGAAGAGCCCGCGGTGGTGGAGGCGATCGATGCGTTCCTCAGCGAGATCTGAACCTGAGGCCGCCCCGCTGCCGAGCTACGAGGATGTGCGCCGCGCCGCCCTCCGCCTCGCCGGCCATGCCGTCCTAACGCCGCTCCTGGAAGCCCCGCTCCTGAACCAGGCGACGGGCGGCCGGATCCTGGTCAAGGCGGAGCCGCTGCAGCGCACGGGCTCGTTCAAGTTTCGCGGCGCCTACAACCGCATCTCGCTCATCCCGGCTGCGGAGCGGGCCGCCGGCGTCGTCACCTATTCTTCCGGCAACCACGCCCAGGGGGTCGCCGCCGCGGCCCGGCTTCTGGGATTGCCGGCCGTCATCGTCATGCCGAAGGACGCTCCGGCGATGAAAGTGGCGAACACCCGGGCTTATGGCGCCGAGGTGGTGTTCTACGACCGCTACACGGAGATCCGCGAGGAGATCGGCGAGCGCATTGCCGTCGAGCGCGGCGCCACCATCGTCAGGCCCTATGACGATCCCGGCGTCATCGCCGGCCAGGGCACGGTCGGACTCGAGCTGGCACAGCAGGCAAAGGTGCTGGGCGTCAAGCCGGATGCCGTGCTGGTCCCCTGCGGCGGCGGCGGCCTCGTCGCCGGCACGGCTCTCGCCCTCGCCCATGATCTGCCGGGCGTCCCCGTCTATTCGGTGGAGCCGGCCGGGTTCGACGACACCAAGCGCTCGCTCGCCACCGGCGCGCGGCTCGCCAACGATCCGACGGCGCGTTCCATCTGCGATGCGCTGCTGGCGCCCACACCGGGTGCCCTCACCTTCCAGCTCAACCGCCTGCTGTTGGCAGGCGGAATCGCGGTGACGGACGCGGAGGCAAAGCAGGCGATGGCGGCTGCCTTCGGCTATCTCAAGCTGGTGGTCGAGCCGGGGGGTGCCGTGGCGCTGGCCGCCGCCCTCACCGGCAAGCTCGAGGCCAAGGGCAAAACCATTGCCGTCGTGGCGTCAGGCGGCAACGTCGACGCAGCACCCTATGTCGAGGCGCTTTCCGGCTAATCGGCTGAAGTCATCGGGTCTGATCCGCGGGCTTCACCATCGCCCTCGGGACGGACAAGCCTTCGCCGGATCGAGTGGGTCTGCGGCACGGAAACAATCGATCCTGACCGACGTGTCGACGAGGATCACGCCGGCACCGGTCGGCGCCGCGGCGCCGCCGCCAGATTGGGGTCGCTGCCCCCCAAGGCGCGCCAGTCGGCGCGCGCTCTCGCGCTCGATCAGCGCCTTCAGCGCTGCGCGAGCCAAAACGGATCTCACCCGAACCCAGTGAGTTCCTGGGCCCTGGCCAACAGCTCATCATCGAGCCCGAGCGCCGTGCGCGACCGCGATACCTTGCCTGCCTTGGTCGCCAACGAAAGCCGGCTAGATCCGGCTGTCGCCCTCGGAGGCCTTGTGGCCGGCGCCGTTGGTCGGGGCGACGACGACCTTGCCGACCTCGCCGGCCTTGCGCGCCAAGGCGGCCGGCATCAGCTGCTCGATCTTGCGCTGCGCTCCGGTGGTGGCGCCTTCGCCTCGGGAAAAGTGGCGGCAGTTGCCCTCGAAGGAGGCGCCGGGCTCGATCGCCAAGCTCTCCTGCATGACATCGGCAACGACGCGGGCGCTCGTCATCAAGGTCACCTGGCGGGCTTTGACCTGTCCGGTCAAGCGGCCGGCGATGCGGACGGTCTCGGCCTCGACCGCGCCCTTCACCACCGCCGACTCGCTGATGGTCACCCGCCCGCTGCGGATGTCGCCATCGACCGAGCCGTCGATTTGGATATCGCCGTCGGACTCGAGATTGCCGGTGATGCGCAGATCCGCGCTGATGATCGAGGGCGCCGATGCCTTGCTGGGCGCGACCGCGATTTCCCTGCTAGCCTTTGAAAACATCTTTGCCCGCTTTCAAGAATCTGGCCGGATCCCGGGCTTCCCCGTTAACCAGCACCTCGTAGTGCACGTGCGGCCCCGTCGAGCGGCCCGTCGAGCCCAAGAGCCCGATGACCTCGCGAAACTGGACCCGCTGGCCCCTACGCACGTTGAACTTATGCAAATGAGCGTAGCGCGTACGAAGTCCGTGCCCGTGATCGATCTCCACCAGACGACCATAGCGGCTTCTCCAGCCCGCTACCACCACGACGCCGGGCGCCGTCGCCATCACCGGAGTCTTGAGCGGCGCCGACAGATCCAGGCCATAATGCATCCCGGCCTGGCCATTGAACGGATCCATGCGCGGACCGAAGCCGCTCATCAGGGTAAAGGCGTCGATCGGCGGCGTCAGCGGGATGGCGCGTAGCGCCGATTGGATGCCGTCCAGGTGCTGCAAGTGCAAATTGAGCGCCGCCGTCATCGCCTCGATATTGCCGCCATCGGCCAGATCCTTGGGCAGCGGCACGAACGGACCGCCCTGGCCGCTCACCGACGTCCCCCGCCGTGTCGGCGCCACCGGCACCTTCGGCAGCATGGTGTCGAGGTTGAGCCCGGTGCGCGATATGATCTTCTGCACTTCGTTGAGGTCGGCCCGGGTGCGCTCGTTGAGGCGGGCCAGCACCTCGCGGTGCACGCCTTGCAAATCGGCGATCCGCGCCTCGAGGTCGCCGACCTTGCGCTTCAGGCCGGTGCCTTCATCCGTCGCCTGGTCACGCTGGACGGCCGTGCTCGCCAGCTCCTGGCGTATGCCGTCGATCGAGCTTTCGAGCTGGGCGTTGCGCGAGAGCACCAGGCGGAGATCGGTCTGCATCTGGTTCATGCGGTTGGAGAGAGCCGAGCGCTGGGCGGCGATCTCCTGCTTCTCCGCCTCGATGCTGGCGAGCTGCGAGCGCATGGTGGCGATGTGCCGCTCGAGCGCGCCGTTCTCTCCCAGCATGCTTCTGAGCGTGCCTTCCAGCTCGTTCAGCTTGTCGCCGATGGCCATCCGGTGCTGGGCAAGATTGGAGCGCTCCGCCTCCGACAGCTTCAGCTGGCTCTCGGTCGATTTCAGGTCCTGCTTCAGCGCTTCGTTCTGATTGAGCAGTCCGCGCAGATGCGCCTGCTTGGTCTCAAGCTCGCGCATGATCCCCATGACGGAGACCTGGTAGTCCCCCATCTGGTTGAGAAGATTGCGATAATCGTCCCGCGCCTGGTCCAGGGCCTCGGACTTGTTCTCGACGATGCGGCTGAACTCGAAATAGCTGGTGGAGGTGAAGCTGACCCAGGCGGCCATCACCACCCAGAAGCCGGCGACCGCCATCTGCAGGTGCCGGGAGAGCCGGACATAGCGGGTCCGCCCTTCGCTGCGCAAAATGATCTCACGTTCGACGAACCAACGGTTGGGCAGGGCCAACAGCCGTTTGGCAAGTGGTTCCGGTCGATCGAACATGAGACGGTTCTGCCAGCTCCGGAAATCGTCACGCCATGATCCGACCGCTGGCACGGATCTGCAGGCTGGTTCGAATGCGATCGGTGAAATGCGGACTCGGTCCTCGATCAAGCACCACCGCTAGCCGTAGCCATGCGGGCCTCCGCTCGCCCCCCCGACCGATTACTCCCCTGGCTGCCCCCCGGGCCGTTCCCTCCTTCGGGCACGGTCGCGACGGCGCGTACGGTATCGCGTGCCCCAAGGGTGCGCAACCTTAACCTCGTGACGATCGAGCCGGCGGAAAAGAGTGAGGCGCATCATGGACATCCTTCAAGAGCGGCGGGTTCGCCGCGGGCTCGGCGCCAGCGCCGGGGCGTGGCCGGGGGGAATCGCGATCTTCAGGCGACGCCGATTCGCGAGGCTGGACGTTCCGGACAACTAAACTGGACAGTTCAGTTTGGTTTTCGAACCCTGTACTCTCCGGTGGTCTGCCGATGATCGGAATTGCGGGGCCCGCACGGGCGCGCTCGGTCTGGATTTCCAAGCGAGAGGATGCATGGCTCTCCCCCGGACGTTGCTTGCCGCGGACTCGGAGCGCGATGGTTCCCCCCTCGCCGATAGCTCCAAGCGCGCGGCAATCCTGAAAGCGGCAACCGACAGCTTCCTCGAGGTCGGCTTCGGTGCGGCCAGCATGGATGCGATCGCGCAACGCGCGCACGTGTCCAAGGCCACGGTCTACGCGCACTTCTCCAGCAAGGAGGAGCTGTTCGGCACCATCGTCGCCGAGCGCTGCCGGACCGCCTTCGGGGATGAAGCACCGCTCTTGCCGGATGCCCCGGATGTGGCCGGGACCCTGGCCCAGCTCGGCCGACGGTTCGTCGATCTGCTGGTCTCGCCGGAGGGGCTCGCCTTCTATCGGCTCGTCGTCGCCGAGTCGCCGCGCTTTCCCGAGATCGGCCGCACCTTCTATGCAGCCGGCCCCGAGCGCCTCTATGCGCAGCTCGCCCAGTACCTCGAGGAAGCCGACCGTCGCGGCTGGCTCGGCGTGAAGGAGCCGCGGCTCGCCGCCGAGCAGTTCCTCGGCATGCTCAAGGGCGAGGCGTTCCTGAAGCGCATCCTGGGTCTCGATGCGGCCGATCCGGCCGCGCTCCAGCATGCGATCGACGCGGCGGTCGCCGTCATCCTCAAGGCCTACGCGAAGCCGCCGCCGGCTTAGCGCGCGCGCGCCGCCAGGACTGATGCGGCGAAGGCGGCGGCGAACCACAACGCCGCCAGCCACCAGAATTGCCAGATGCCATAGCTCAGCATGGAGATGAGCAGGCCCGAGGCGAACAAGGCCAATCCCGCCGCCGTTTCAGCTCGCCCCCATCCCGCATTCAGGATGGCGCGGACGATGAGCAGGACGAGCCCGGCGCCGAGAACCGCTCCGGGCAGGCCCAGCTCGAGCCACCATTGCAGGGCGGCGTTGTGCGGGTGGAGCGGCAAGAGCTGCGCCTGCATCATGCCCTCGCGGGTCATGACCGCAATCGTGGCCTCGCCCCCGGGGATCACCCGGGCGGTGTCGAGGCCCCAGCCGGCGAAGGGATGCTTGGCGATCTGGTCGCCGACGAAATTCCAGATCACCAGCCGATGCACGCCCGAGGGTTTGAGATGGGGTGCCAAGCGCTCGATGACGCCAAGCGGTATGCCCGCGAGGGGCGAAGCGAGGATCGCGACCGCTCCGCCCGCTGCGGCAGCCCAGCCGACGAAGCGCGGCCAGAAATAGGCGAGCGCGCCGGTGGCAAGCCCGGCCAGCGCGGCCAGCAGCGCCGAGGCGCTGGCAAGGTGGGCGAGGAGAACGAGCGCCGCCGCGGTCCAGAGCCCGGCCAGCCATGGGCCACGCCGCCGCCGCCGCAAAAGGATCGCCGCCACCGGCCATTGCAGCAGCACGAGCACGGTTGCGGCTCGATTGAGGAGGACGTCGATGGGTGCCCGGTCGCCCAACAGGCCGCGAACCGCTTTGAGCAGCGACAAGCCGCTCGCGATCTCGACGCCGAGCAGCACGGTGCCTAGAAGCGTGCCGATGCAAAGCCAACGCTCCAGGCTCCGCCGCTGCCGCTCATCGAGGGCGAGCGCCGCACCCAGCAGCACGAAACCGCACAGCGTGGTACCGGCGAGCCGGAGCGCCATGATGAGGCTGCGCTCCGGAGCGATCGACCAGGAGATACCAATAAGGCTCCAGACCAGCACGAGCCCGAACAGCATTGCCGTCCCGCGCAAAGGCAGGAGCGCTTCGAGCGCGGCGCGATGGTCGAGGCCGGCGCCGATGACAGCGACCGCCGTCAGCGCCAGCAGCAACGGAGCCAACGCGAGCGGCGCCGGCACGGCGAGCGGCAGGATGGAAGCGGCGCCGATGCTCAACGCCAGGGCCGAGCTCCGCGGCCAGGATAGGTGCAAGCTCAGCGGGCGACCCAGCCGCCATCGACCGGCAGCGTATGGCCGGTGACCATGGCAGCCGCATCGGAGGCGAGGTAGCGCACGGCGTCGGCGACCTCCTCGGCCTCCGCCAGCCGGCCGAGCGGCGTCAGCCCTTCGATCGCCGCCCGCATGCCGGGCTCGGCCAGGAGGTTGCGGGTGAGCGGCGTCATCGCGAAGGTCGGCGCCACCGCATTCACCCGAACCCCGCGGCCGGCCCACTCGACCGCGAGCGCGCGGGTGAAATTGACGAGCGCTCCCTTGGTCGCATGATAGGCGATGTTGGGATAAAGGCCGCCGCCGACCAAGCCCATGATCGAGGCGACGGTCACGATGCTGCCGCGCCCGGCGGCCAGCATCAGCCTGCCAGCCGCGCGCGAGCAGAGAAAGCTCCCGGTGAGATTGATCGCCAGCACCCGGTTCCAGGCCTCAAGCGGCATGGATTCGGTCGGTTGCCGGGCACCGGTTCCGGCGTTGTTGACGAGCACGTCGAGCCGCCCATGGCGGCGGCCGATCTCGGCCACGACCGCATCGACCGCGGCCTCGTCGGCCACGTCCATGGCATGGGCCTCGACACGCTTGCCGGCGGCGGCGAGCGACGCAGCCGCGCGCTCAGCCGCCGCTCCGTCGCGATCGGACAGCGCCACGATGGCACCGGCCTCGGCCAGCGCCTGAACGCAGGCAAGCCCGATCCCCGAGGCCCCGCCGGTGACGAGCGCCACCCTTCCCTCCAGGCGCCAGCGGTCGGCGGCCTTGCTTGGATCAGCTCGCTCGTTCATGCCGCTCGTCTCCCGCCCTCCCCCTTGCCCGGCGGAGCATAAGCGCAGGCGCGGCAACGCATAAAGGGCTCGTTAACACCCATAAAGGAGTCATTAACCGTTTCCTGAGACCCTTAACGAATATCTCGCGTGTCGGGTATTGGACGTCGGCAACCCAGGGTCAGCGGCGATATGTCCAGAGCCGCCGAGCTGTCGGCTACGGCTGCGGTAGTGCGAGCTGAGCTCGACGAACCGCTGCGCGATGCCGTCAACTGCCTCGCCGAAGGCTTCTCGCTTTTCGATGCGGAAGATCGGTTGGTGCTGCACAACCAGCGGGTCGCCGAATTCTATCCCTCGCTCGCCGCCCAGCTGGTGCCCGGCACGACCTATGAGGCGCTGCTGCGCGCCATGGTCAAGGGCGGTCTCGTCGGCGAGGCCGCCGGCGAGGAAGAGGAGTGGATCGACGAGCGCATGGAGCTGCACCGCGCCGGCCGCGGTCCGCCGATGCCGGTCAGGCGCAGCGGCCGCTGGCTGCAGATCAGGGAAAGGCGAACCGCGGAAGGCGGCTCGGTCGTGGTGCAGACCGATGTGAGCGAGCTCGTGGTGCGGCGCGAGGAGCTCACGCACCAAACGCTCTTGCTGCACACGACGCTCGAGAGCCTGAACCAGGGCATCGCCGTCTTCGACCGTGATCTCAAGCTGCTCCTGATCAACCAGCGCTGCCTGAAAATGCTGGACTATCCCGAAGCGCTCAAGCGGCCGGGCACACCCTTCGCCGACTTCGTGCGCCATTGCGCCGAGCACGGCGAGTACGGCCCGGGCGAGGTCGAGGCGCAGATCCGCGAGCGCATCGAGCGGGCGCGGCAGGGCGAGCCCTATCGGCTCGAGCGCACGCGCCCCAACGGCACCATGCTGGAGATCGACGTCCACCCCATGCCCGGCGGCGGCTTCGTATCGATCCACACCGATACGACCCAACATCGCCGCTCGACGGAGGCGCAGGCTGCGGTCAACGCCGCGCTGGTGCAGCGCAATCGGCAGCTCGACATCGCGCTTGGCAACATGACCCAAGGGCTGACCGTCTATGATGGCCGCCAACGGCTCATGCTGTGGAACCGTCGCTATGCGGAGCTCTACGGCTTGCCCTCGGGCGGCCTGCACCACGGCATGCCGCTGCGCAAAATCATGGAGCTGAGCGTCCAGCTCGGCAATTACGACGCGGCGCGCGGCACCGAGATCATCGAGGAACGGCTCGCGGTGGCGGCCTCTGGGCAGCGGCGGGTCTTCTATCAGCGTCTTGCCGGAAGCCGTGTGATCGAGGTGATCCACCAACCGCTCGCCGATGGCGGCTCGGTCGATACCTTCACCGAAGTGAGCCAACGCGAACGCACCGAGCAGGCTCTGCTCGCGAGCGAGGAGCGGCTGCGCGACCGGGTGCGCGAGCTGGAAGAGACGCGCCAGAGGCTGGAACGGCAAAGCGTCGAGCTGAGCCAGCTGGCCGACAGCCTGGCGCGCGCCCGCGACGATGCGCAGATGGCAAGCCGCACCAAGTCGGAGTTCCTCGCCACCATCAGCCACGAGTTGCGCACCCCCTTGAACGCCATCATCGGCTTCTCGGAAGTGATGAAGGACGAGCTGTTCGGCCCGATCGGCCAAGCGCGCTACCGCGACTATGCCTGCGACGTGCACGAGAGCGGACGTCACCTCTTGGCGGTGATCAACGACATTCTCGACATGGCTAAGATCGAGTCCGGACGCCTCGACCTGCATGAGGAGGTGATCGTGCTCGCCACGCTGACGGCCGATTGCATCCGCCTCATGCGCGAGCGCGCCGAGCAAGCCGGCCTCGGCCTCGATCTGGTGCTGACCGACGGCCTGCCGCGGCTCCGGGCCGATCCGATCAAGCTGAAGCAGATCATCCTCAACCTGCTATCGAACGCGGTGAAGTTCACCTCATCGGGCGGTCGCATCAAGGTCAGCGCCGAGAGCCTCGAAGACGGCGGGATCGTCATCGCGGTTACCGACACCGGCACCGGGATGCGGCCGGAGGACATTCCCTTGGCCCTGCAGCCGTTCCGGCAGGTCGACACGGTGCTCTCGCGCCGACATTCCGGCACCGGCCTCGGCCTGCCGTTGTCGAAGGCACTGGTCGAGCTGCATGGCGGCCAGCTCGTCATCGAGAGCCGCCTCGGCGTCGGCACCACGGTGAGCGTGCGCTTGCCCTACGCGCGCGTCGTCGCCGAGCCGGATGCGCCGCCGATCGCCTCGGCGGCCGGGGCCTAGCTCATATCGAAGGGAATTTCGCTCCGGACACGCCAGAGCCTGCCCGGCCAAAACGCGTTTCGTCGATGCGGAACCATCCTCTACTCGTCACCCGCGGGGAGGTTCAAGGAGGGGGTGATCCTCACCCCCTCCTAAAGTCCACCCCCGCTTGATCCGCGGGTCCATCTTCCGATTGCACGATGGATTGCCTGGGGAGGGTCGGGGAGGGGTGATCCTCACCCCTCCCAAAGTCCACCCCCGTCAAGCCCGGCAATGACGATTTCATAAATGATTTCGGCTAACCGGACGCCGCTCTGGAACCGGCTCAGACTTCGCTGTGCGCGAATTCCCAGTAGAGCGCCCGCGCCTTCGCGGCGATCGGGCCGGGTTGCAGATCGCGCGTCTCGACCTTGGTGCAGGGCTGCACCTTGCCGAAGTTGCCGGTGTTGAACACCTCGTCCGCATCCAGCACTTCCGGCAAAGTGACCCGCCGCTCATAGGCGGCGTAGCCGGCCTTGCGCAAGAGCTCCAGCACCCGCTCGCGGGTGATCCCGGCAAGGAAGCAGCCGTTCGGGATCGGGGTGTGCACCACGCCATCCTTGACGAAAAACAGATTGGCGGTGGCGAACTCCGCGACGTTGCCAAGGAGATCGCACATAATGGCATTGTCGAAGCCGCGCGCCTTCGCCTCGGCGATGGCCCGCCCGCTGTTCGGATAAAGGCAGCTCGCCTTCGCCTCGGTCGGCGCCGTGTCGGGCGAGGCGCGCCGGTAGCGCGAAACGCAGCTGGTGAATCCCGACGCGGGCGGCAGCGGCGATTCGTAAACCGAGAGGAAGAACCGTGTGGAGTCAGGATCGGGCTCGATCCAGCCGCTCTCCGCGTAGAACATCGGGCGGATGTAGAGCTCGGTGCATTTCGGGAACTGGCGAATGCCGTCCCAGGCGATCTCGTAGAGCTCGCCCGCGCTCAGCATCGGGCGCAAGCCCATGGTCGCGGCCGAGCGGAGGGCCCGGGCGCAGTGCCGGTCGAGGTCGGGGGCCACGCCCTCGAAGGCGCGGGCACCGTCGAAGATGACCGAGGACAGCCACGTGGCGTGGGTCATCGGCCCGAGCAGCGGCGGATTGCCTTCGACCCAATGGCCGTCGATGTAGGTCACCGATCTCATGGCTCGTTTCCTCCCGCGCGATTCTTTAAGGCCTGTCCGCGGAGCGGTCGCGTCGTTCGACGCAAAGAAGTCTATACCGACAAATCGAGCGGGGCCAAGGTCGCGTCGGCCGCGCCTATACGGTCGTTGAGGAAGCCCGGCGCACGGCCGGCATCGCCAATTGCCCGTCCGAGGCGTCCGCTGATAGCGTCGGCCCCCGCATGTCGATCGCATTTGATCCTTGGCCGCCGGTCATGGCTGGGCTCCGCCTGTTGGCGCCGGAATCCGCCCATCGGCTGACGATCGCCGCGCTGCGCCTGGGGTTGGTGCCTGCGGGAGAACCCGACGATCCAATCCTGGCGCAAACGCTCTGGGGCCGCCGGCTCGCAAATCCCCTCGGGCTCGCCGCCGGCTTCGACAAGAATGCCGAAGCGATGGCGCCGATGCTGCGGCTCGGCTTCGCGGCGGTCGAGGTCGGCACGATCACGCCCCGGCCGCAGCGCGGCAACCCGCGCCCCCGGCTGTTCCGGCTCACCCAGGACCGAGCCGTCATCAACCGGCTCGGGTTCAACAATGCCGGGATGGCCGCCGCAGCCAGGCGCCTGGCGGCGCGCGATCGGCATCAGGGCGTCGTCGGCGCCAATATCGGCAAGAACCGGGACTCCGAGGATGCGGTTGCGGACTACGTCGCCGGGGTCGAGATGCTGGCGCCGCTTGCCGACTATCTGACGGTCAATGTCTCCTCGCCCAATACGCCGGGACTGCGCCAATTGCAGGCGCGGGGGCCCTTGGACGCGCTCGTCGTCAAGGTCATGGCGGCGCGCGCTGCCGCCGTTCCCAGCAACCCGCCGCCGCTCTTCGTCAAGGTCGCTCCCGATCTGGACGAGGGTGCCTGCGCCGACATCGCCCAGGTGGCGCTGACGCGCGGCATCGACGGCATCATCGTCGCCAACACGACGCTGGCGCGGCCGGCCGACCTCAAATCGCCGTCCAGAGACGAGACCGGAGGCTTGAGCGGCCGTCCGCTGTTCCAGCCCTCGACCCGGTTGCTGGCGGACTTCCATCGCTTGACCCAGGGCCGCATGCTGCTCATCGGTGTCGGCGGGATCGCCAGCGGCAGGGATGCCTATCTCAAGATTCGGGCCGGGGCGCGGCTGGTGCAGCTCTACACCGCGCTGGTCTTCGAGGGGCCCGGCCTCGTCGGCCGCATCAAGCGCGAGCTCGCCGATTGTCTCCGCGCCGACGGCTTTGAGAGCCTCATCGAGGCGGTGGGTGCGGGCCTTCCCTCCCATCCATGAACGCGCGAGAATGAGGAAACGTCCCGGGAGTCCTTCGATCCTCCGCCACATCGCTCTCGTCTTCGTCTACGGCCTCATCGCCGTCGTAGGCGGCATCCTCGTGCCGCGGTTTCTTCCCGAAGCCGCGGGCGGGATCGCCATCGCCGGCGTGATCCTGCTCCTCGGCGCGGCGCTGCATCTCTGGATGCTCGTTACCGGCGAGCTCGACCGCCTCAGCGACCGCCTGTCGGAGATGGAGGCAGATCAACGCCAGCTCAGCAAGGAGATGGGCAAGACCAACGTCGTGGCCGCCGAGATGCGGGTGCTGCAGACGCTCTTGAAGCAGCTCTCGGCGCAGCGCGCGGCGGCGCGCCAGGAGCCGCCGGCCATTGCCCCGGCGCCGCCGGCTGCCCTGCGCGCTCCGGTCGCAGCCGAGTCCCCGGGGCGTCCGCGCAGCTTGGACGACAACGCCGTGCTCGACATCGTGCGCGATGCGCTGAACGAGGAGCGCGTCGACCTGTTCCTGCAGCCGATCGTCAGCCTGCCGCAAAGGCGGCGGCGCTACTATGAGTGCTTCAGCCGCATCCGCGCCGCGGACGGGACGCAAATCACGCCCGAGCAATATCTGGGCGTGGCCAAGCGCGAGGGCTTGCTTGCGGCGATCGACAACATGCTGCTGTTCCGCTGCATCCAGCTGGTGCGGCGCGCCCGCAAGGGCCATCTCGACATCGGCTTCGTCTGCAACATCGCCAGCCACTCCCTCGGCGATGCGCGCTTCTTCGACGAGTTCATCGAGTTCCTGGCCGACAATCCGACCTTGGCCCAGGGGCTCATCTTCGAATTCGGCCAAGACGATTTGGCGCAGGCGAGCGACCTCGCCCGGCGGCCGATCGTCAAGCTCGCCAATCTCGGCTATCGCTTCTCCCTCGACCGGGTGGTCAACACCGATCTCGACGTGCGCGGGCTGGCGGGGCTTGGCTTCCGCTTCGTCAAGATCGAGGCAAACACCATTCTAAGCAAGCTGCGCGCCGTCCCGCCCGCCCTCGACATGCAGGAGTTCCGCCTGGCGCTCGATCGCTCCGCGATCGATCTCATCGTCGAGAAGATCGAGTCAGAGGACACGCTGCGCGAGCTCCTCGACTACAACATCGATTTCGGCCAGGGCTATCTCTTCGGCGAGCCCAGACTGTCGGCCGAAGCGGCGTAGCGGCGATGACCATCGAGCTTTTGCCCGGCCTCGCCGCCGTGGCCGACGACTATGACGGCTTCATCCTCGATGTCTGGGGCGTGCTCTATGACGGCGGTGCCGCCTTTCCGGGCGTGGTTGCCTGCCTGGAAGAGCTGCGCCGGCGGGGCAAGCGGATCGTCGTGCTCTCCAACTCGCCGCGCCGGGCCGCGCTGGTCCGGACCCGCCTCTCCGACATCGGCATCGCGCCGTCGCTCTACGACTCGGTGCACACCTCGGGAGAGGAGACGCATCGGCATCTCGCCACCAGGCCCGATGCCTGGTATCGCGCACTCGGCCGGCGCTTCGTCGACACCGGCGACCCACGGCCGGGCGATATCACCGCCGGAACCGATGCCCGGCGCGTGGAGCGGGTGGAGGAGGCCGAATTCGTGCTGGCGACCATGGCGCGCGAGGATGCCAACGATGTTCATCTCTACCAGGATTTCCTCCGGCAAGCGGCTGAGCGAAGCCTGCCGATGATTTGCGCCAATCCGGACCTGACCGTCATCCATGGCAGCCGCGTCACGCTGTGCGGCGGCAGCCTCGCCCAGGCCTACGAGGCCGCGGGCGGCAGGGTGCGCTACCACGGCAAGCCGTACCGCGAGATCTACGATTTCTGTTTCGCGCTCATGGGATCGAGCGATCGCCGGCGCATCCTCGCGGTCGGCGACGGATTGCTGACGGACATTCCCGGCGCCAGGGAAGCCGGCATCGACGCGCTCCTGGTGCTGGCGGGGCTCCCTTCGCTCGAGCTCGGGCGCGAACCCGACGCCGAGGCGGTCGATCGGCTCTGCCGGGCGCACGGGGAGACGCCGCTTGCGGCGATCGATTCGCTCCGTTGGTGACGCCGCTCTTGCCACCGCCCCACCAGGGGTAGGAAGGTAATGGGAATTGGCCGGCGCTTCGGCAGGGGTTCCGCCACGCCACGCCGCCCCCATATCTTGGGCACCATTCGCTCAAATCCTCAGCTCAAGGAATCCCGCGTCATGACCGTCCCAGCGCTCACCGACGAGCTCTTCTTCACCCATGCCGGCCTCGACCGGGCCCGCGTCGAGACAATCGTCGCCGAGGCGCTGACGGGGACCGATGATGGCGAGCTGTTCCTCGAATACAGCCAGTCCGAGAGCCTTGCCTTCGACGACGGTCGGCTCAAATCCGCCAGCTTCGATGTGAGCCAGGGTTTCGGGCTGAGGGCGGTTGCCGGCGATTCCGCCGGCTATGCCCACGCCACGGAGCTGTCCGAGCCGGCGATCCGGCGCGCCGCGGAGACGGTGAAGGCGGTGCGCCGCGGCTACACCGGCACCTATACCGATGCGCCCAGGGCGACCAACCGCCACCTCTATGGCGAGATGAATCCGCTGGGGCTCGTCGATTTCTCCCTCAAGGTCAAGCTGCTGCAGGACATCGATGCCTATGCCCGCGCCAAGGACAAGCGGGTGAAGCAGGTGTCGGCCAGCATTGGCGGCAATTGGCAGGCGGTGCGCATCTTGCGCGCCGATGGGGCCAGCGTCGGCGACGTGCGCCCGCTGGTTCGTCTCAATGTGGCGATCGTGGTCGGCGAGGGCGAGCGCATGGAATCCGGCAGCTACGGCGCCGGCGGCCGCACCACCTACGACCTCTACCTCACCATCGAGCAATGGCAGAAGCATGTCGACGAAGCGCTCCGCCAAGCGCTGGTCAATCTAGGCTCGGTGCCGGCACCGGCCGGCGAGATGCCGGTGGTGCTGGGTCCGGGATGGCCGGGCGTCATGCTGCACGAAGCCGTCGGCCACGGGCTCGAAGGCGATTTCAACCGTAAGAAGACCTCCGCTTTCGCCGGCCTCCTCGGCCAGCGCGTCGCCGCCGAGGGTGTGACCGTCGTCGACGACGGCACCATCGAGAACCGCCGGGGATCGCTCACGGTCGACGATGAAGGCACGCCCAGCCAGCGCAATGTGCTGATCGAAAACGGCATTCTCATCGGCTACATGCAGGACCGGCAGAATGCGCGGCTCATGGGCATGAAGCCCACCGGCAACGGCAGGCGCCAGAGCCATGCCCATGCGCCGATGCCGCGGATGACCAACACCTTCATGCTGGCCGGGCCGCATGACCCGCAGGAGATCATCGCCGGCGTCAAGAAGGGCCTCTATGCGGTGAATTTCGGCGGCGGCCAGGTCGACATCACGTCGGGCAAGTTCGTGTTCTCCGCCTCCGAGGCCTACATGATCGAGGGCGGCAAGGTGGGCCAAGCGGTCAAGGGTGCGACCCTCATCGGCAACGGGCCGGATGCCTTGACCCGAATCGCCATGGTCGGCAACGATTTGAAGCTCGACGACGGTGTGGGCACCTGCGGCAAGGATGGCCAGAGCGTGCCGGTCGGCGTCGGCCAGCCGACTCTGTTGATGACCGGGCTTACGGTGGGCGGCACGGCGAAGGCGGCCTAGAGGCGACATCGAGGCGTGCCTCGCCATCCGAGCGGTGGCTGGTCGCCCGTGTTCTCATCGGCAACCCTGTCGGCGTTGCCATCTCCGCCCCCGCCCGTCACAATCCGGCCGGCATGCTGACCGACGCCCAAGGCCTTGCCGTCACCACCGAACGCCCCGAGACCGTCCGCGCCATCGACCGCTTCGTCGAGCAGTTCCTCGGTTATGGCAGCGATCTGAAGGGGATTCTGGAGGCGGCGGAGGCCGACCGGGATTGCGTGGTGGCGCAGGCCCATGCCGGCTTGCTGACCTACCTCATGGAGACCGGCAAAGCCGCCGCGGAAGCGAAGCCGATCCTGGCTGGCGCCACCTTGACCGCCGCCCTGGCTGGCGAGCGGGAGCGGCTCTATCTCTGGGCGGTCTCGAATTGGACCCAAGGCGAGCCGGGCCTGGCGGTCTCGGCATTGAAGGCGCTCATCAAGCGCTATCCGCGCGATCTGATGGCAGCCGCACTGGCCCAGCTCATCGAATTCACCCTGGGCGATGCCGCCGGCATGCTGCACTTCGCCGAGGCAAGCCTCGAGGCCAATGGCGAAAACGCCTATGCCCACGCCAATGTCGCCTTTGCGCTGGAGGAATGCGGCCGCCTCGAGGAGGCGGAAGCAGCCGGCCGCCGGGCGACCGACATGCGCCGGGACAATCCCTGGGCGCATCACGCGGTGGCGCATGTCATGGAGATGCAGGGCCGTCCCCAGGACGGCATCGCCTGGATGATGCCCCTCGCCGATTGCTGGGAGACCTGCAATTCCTTCATGTACACCCACAATTGGTGGCATGTGGCGCTGTTCCACCTCGACCTCGACGACCACGCGGGCGCCCTCCAGCTCTACGACCGGCGCATCTGGGGACGGGTCAAGACCTACAGCCAAGACCAGGTGAATGCCGTCTCCATGCTGGCGCGCCTCGAGCTCCGCCAAGTCGATGTCGGCGAGCGCTGGCAGGATTTGGCGAGCTATCTCGAAGGGCGGATCGAGGAGCATGTGCATCCGTTCCTGGACCTGCACTATCTCTATGGTCTCGCCCGCGCCGGACGCGACCAGGCCGCCACCCGTCTGGTGGCAAGCATCGAGGCGCATGTCGGCAAGGTGAAGCCGTTCATGCGGCCGATCTGGGAGGATGTTGCGGTGCCGCTCGCACGCGGCCTCGTCCTCCATGCGCGCGGCCAGCACGGCGAGGCGGTCTCGCACCTGGTCGCGGTGCTGGCCGAGCTGCATCGGATCGGCGGCAGCCACGCCCAGCGCGACCTATTCACGCAAATCCTGCTCGATGCTTTGATCCGGGCGGGTTACCGTGCGGAGGCTCGGGCCGTGCTCGAGCAACGCCGTCAGCAACGGCCGGGAATCCCCGCCATCGAGCGCCAGCTCGCCTCACTCGCCGCTTGAGCCCAAGAGAATCCCGATGAGCCGCGATCTTGCCCTGATGTCCGCGAGCGAGCTCGTCCGCCATTACCGCCGCGGCACCGCCTCGCCGGTCGAGGCGACGCAAGCGGCCTTGGCCGAGATCTCCCGGCACAACGAGCGCGTGAATGCGGTCTGCTGGCTCGACGACGATTCAGCGCTCACCGCCGCAAGGGAGAGCGAGGTCCGCTGGCGCGCCGGCAAGCCCATCGGCCTCATCGACGGTGTGCCGGCGACGGTGAAGGATCTGCTGCTCTCCAAGGGCTGGCCCACGCTCCGGGGCTCGCGCACGGTCCGCCGCGACCAGCCCTGGCAGGAGGACGCCCCCAGCGTGGCCAGGCTCAGGGCCCATGGCGCGGTCCTCATCGGCAAGACCACCACGCCGGAATGGGGCTGGAAGGGTGTGACCGATTGCGGATTGACCGGCGTCACCCGCAATCCGTGGAATACCGAGATGACCCCCGGCGGCTCCAGCGGCGGTGCTGCGGTCGCCGCCGCGCTCGGCATGGGTGCCTTGCATCTCGGCACCGATGGCGGCGGCTCCATTCGCATCCCCGCTGGTTTCACCGGCATCTACGGCATCAAGGCGAGCTTCGGCCGGGTCCCCGCCTATCCGGCAAGCCCGTTCGGCACCCTCTCCCATGTCGGGCCGATGACCCGCACGGTCGAGGACGCGGCCCTCATGCTGTCGGTGATCGCCGAACCCGATGGCCGCGACTGGTACAGCCTGCCCTACCAGCCCTGCGACTGGCGCACCGGGCTTGGCGGCGGCCTCAAGGGGCTCCGCATCGCCTATAGCCCGTCCTTGGGCGGCCACAAGGTCGACACCGAGGTGGCGATCCTGGTCGCGGCCGCGGCCCGGGAGATGGCCGAGCTCGGCGCCGAGGTCGAGCAGGCGGAGCCGGATTTCTCCGGTGCGGAGGATGTGTTTCGGATCCACTGGTATGCAGGTGCGGCCAATCTCATCGAAGGCATACCGGACGAGTCGCGCCAGCTCATCGACCCGGGCCTGGCCGAGATCGCCGAGGAAGGACGCCGGATCGGGCTCATCGATTATTTCAAGGCGGTCAAGCTGCGCGAGGTCTTCGGCCAGCGTGCGGCGAAGTTCCACGAGACCTACGACCTCCTGCTGACACCGACCTTGCCGATGACCGCCTTTGCCGCCGGCCACGAGGTGCCGCCGGGAAGCGGGATGTCGCGCTGGCCGGATTGGACGCCCTTCAGCTATCCCTTCAACTTGACCCGCCAGCCGGCAGCGACGATTCCCTGCGGGCTCACCCGTTCCGGCCTGCCGGTCGGGCTGCAGATTGTCGGCGCTCTTTATGACGAAGCCACGGTGCTGCGCGCGAGCCGGGCCTACGAGACCATCCGCCCGGTGCCGCTGCCGAAGCTGAAGTGACAGTCTTCCTGCACTGGCTCCTCCGCAGACTCGACTCGGCCGCGGGTGCCGTCTTCGCCGCCCTTGGCTTCGTGCTCGCCTCGCAGTTCCAGGAGTTCCTGCAGCAATACCTGCAGCGTCTGGGCGGGCATCTGGACGAGGCCCGCGCCAACTATCTGAGCCTGGTCACCGGCGGCGTCGCGCGCACCCTCGACCCGGCCTTGCGCGAGACGGTGGTGGCCGGCGCGCGGGCCCGGGTCGACTCCCTGGATCGGGCGCTTGCCGCCATTCGCGATGCCGGCCCGGTCACCCGGCCGTTCCAGCTCGTAACCCATATCGATCTCGAGATCGCGCGGGCGACCTTCGCCGCCTATCAGCCGGCCGTGCCGACCGATCCCCTCAGCCTCGCCTATGCCGCCGCCGGCCTGATTCTGGGTCTTGTGGTCTGGGAGCTGGTCAAGCTGCCGCCCGCGCTCATCTTTCGCCGTCGCCGTCTGCGCCCTGGGCGCTAATATGGCGGGCGCTAATATGGCGGGGGTCGGGCCGGGGATGTAGCGGAGGAGGTCGGCATGGAACGGGTGACACTCTACTGGCAGCCGGGATGCACGAGCTGCCTCAGGACCAAGGAATTCCTCAAGGCCTCCGGCGTCGATTTCATCTCCGTCAACGTCCATGACGATGCCGAGGGCATGGAAGCCCTCCATCGCATGGGACCGCGCACCGTGCCGGTCGTGGCCAGGGGCGATCGCTTCGTCTTCGCCCAGGTGCTGGACGACGTCGCCACCTTCCTCGGCATCGCCCATAACTCCAACCGCTTGAGCCCGGCGGCGCTGGTGTCGCGGCTGGACGGCGTGCTGAGTGCCGCCGAGCGCTATCTCCGCCAGCTTCCCGACGACCGCCTGGAAACCCTGCTGCCGCGCCGCAAGCGCACCTATCGCGAGCTCGGCTACCACATTTTCCGGATTCCGGCGGCGTTCCTGGAAGTGACCGAGGGCATCGCGTTCAGCGCCGCCAGCGCCAATCTGCTGCCCCCGGCGGAGATCAGGACCGTGGCCGACATCGTCGGCTACGGCGTGGGTGTGCATCGGGGACTCAGCACCTGGTGGGTCGGCACCGACGACCGCGAATGCCGCCGCGAGGTCGAAACCTATTACGGGCTGAAGCCCCTGCACCTGGTGCTGGAGCGCACCGCCTGGCACAGCGCCCAGCACACGCGCCAGCTGATGATGGTGCTGGGCCTCTTGGACATCGAGCCCGATCGCCCACTCGCCGCCGCCGACCTCGCCGGCCTGCCGCTGCCGGAAAACGTCTGGGACCCGGCCGAGTAGCGGCGGAAATAGCCCCCACCCCGGCCCTCCCCCGCCTTCGGCGAGGGAGGGAGTGACGATGCGCTTTTACTCCCTCCCCCACGCATGTGGGGGAGGGTTGGGGTGGGGGCTATCGGCCGGGCCGCTTCGCGCTACCGTTGTTCCCCGGCGAACCCTCGCTGCAGCTCCGCCAGGCGGTCGAGCGCCGCCTTGGGGAGCGGACCCTTCTCGGCCGCGGCCAAGGCGCCTTCGAACTGCTCGGGCGTGGCGATGCCCACGAGGATGGTGCCCATCCGCAGCTCGGAGATGGCGAAGCGGATCGCCGCCTCGGCAAGGCTCGCGGCGAATCCGGCATCGATGAGCGGCTTCAGCCGGCGCGCCCGGCCGAGATCGGCGTCATAGTCATTGGCCGAGCCGATCGGTTGCGGCGGCGGGCTCGCGATCGGGTGACGCTCCGCCGTTCCGGACAAGGCGCCGCCCGCCAGCACACGAATGCCGATGACGCCCACGCCTGAGCGCTGCGTGTGCTCGAGCAGCCGCCCATAGTCCTGGGCCGGATAGGTTCCGGAGAGCGAAGTGGCCGCCGACGGGTTCAGCATGTTGTAGACGATTTGCGCGCTCTCGAAGCGGCCGGCATCGATCACCTCTTGGAGAGACGCCGTATCGCCGACCGCGGTGATGCCGAGATGGCGGACCTTTCCCTGCTGCCTGAGCGCCTCGAATGCGGGCGCGACCTCTTCCAGCACCTGCTTTGCCGTCAGCGACTCCTCGCTCTCGGCGTGCGCGATCGGATTGTGCAGGTGGAAAATATCCACCCGCTCCATGCCCAAGCGCTTCAGGCTGCCCTCGAGCGATTTCGTCACCGCCGCACCGATGCCGCGGCGCTCGTCGGGTCCCACCCTGACCTTGGTGCCGACGACGGCGCCGGTCGCCTTCAAAGATTTAAGCGCGCGGCCGAGATTGGTTTCCGAGGCGCCATTGCCGTACTGAACCGCGGTGTCGAAGTAGGTGACGCCGGCCGCGAGCGCGCGGGCGACGGCACGCTCCTGGTCTTTGGGCGTGCCACGCACCATGAGCCCACCCACCGAGCCGCAGCCGAAGCCTAAGACGCCGAGACCAAGACCGGTGCGGCCGAATTGTCGCTTTTCCATGGTGAGCCTCCCTGCCGCGCGGCGAATAAGATGCCCCCACCCTACCCTCCCCCACCTTCGGCGGGGGAGGGTTTAGAATGCAGTGGTCATACTCCCTCCTCCGCGCCCTTCGTCGAGCTCAGGGGCGGGGGCGGGGGAGGGCCGGGGTGGGGGTGTGGCCGAGTCAGGTCCGGGTGAAGCCGGCGTTGAGCTTGGGGAACTCCACGCGGACGCTGCAGCCGATGACCATGCGGCAGTACTGATTGACCCTGAGGTCGCCGGCGATCGACAACAGGCCGAAGGCATCGACCGGGCTCACGCCTAAGCGCTCGCCCATGAGCTCCATCATCGAGCGCGTGGCGATCTCGGCCGCTTCCTCGAAGCCGGGTGCGGATGCGGTGGTGATCAGGTGATCCCTGGTCTCGAGCCAGGGCCACTCCCTGGCCTTGCCCTTCTCCAAGGATAGCCTGAGATGCACCCTGGCGCCGATCTCCACGCCGGTGCCGGAGATCTCGCCGTCGCCCATGGTCGCGTGCACGTCGCCGACATAGAAGTGCGCCCCCGGTACCCTGACCGGCAGATGCACCTTGGTGCCCACCGTGATCCGGTTGTTGTCCATGTTGCCGCCATGCCGGCCGATATAGGCGGTGCCGATGGACTCGCCCGCCGGTGCCGTCGCCATCACCCCGATCATCGGTCGCGTCGGCAATCTGAGGCCGTCGAAATGCACCTCGCCGTCGATCACCGGCAGGATCTTCGCTTCCGTGCGGTTGACCAGGCCTTGCACCAACCCAACGTTCGGCTTCACCAGAACGAAGCCGTAATCGTCGAGATCGATGCGCAGCACCTCGGCCACCACCGCATCGCCGGGCTCGGCGCCGACGATCAAAATGGGCCCGGTCGCGGGATTGGTCTTGGGGAAGCGATCCTCGAAATTGGGCGCCGTCTTCGGCTCGTCCTCCGGGCGCTTCAGCTTGCCGGTGCGCGCATCATGGGTCTCGACCATGACCTCGCAGGGGGCATCGACCGCCAGGCGCGGCGTTGCGGCGCGGTCGAAGCCGTAGACGACGGTGCTGCGGTCGAGGTGGTGGATGGGGAGCGGCATGTCAGCCGGACTTTCCTGGGGGTGGGTTTCGGGAGGGGATGGGGACCATCCCCTCCCCGGCTCTCCCCAGGGGTGGGCCGGCGCCGGTGCGCTCGAGGATGAGCTTGTAGTGCTCCGGCCGCCGGTGGAGGGCGAAGTTGAAGATCGAGGTCTTGTAGGCCGTGCAGAGATCGAGGTCGCAGCGCGCCACCGCGAGCTCGTCGCCGAGCGTGGTGCATTGGGCGACGATTTCGCCCGAGGGCGCGATGATGCAGCTCTGGCCGATCTGATCGACCCCCTCCTCCACCCCAGCCTTGGCGACACCGACGACCCAGGTGCCGTTCTGGTAGGCGCCGGACTGCATGACCAGGTGGTTGTGGAAGGGGCCCAGATCGTCGGTCTCCGGCATCGCCGGATTGTGCACCGGCGTGTTGTAGCCGAGCACCACCAGCTCCACGCCCTGCAGGCCCATCACCCGGTAGGATTCCGGCCAGCGCCGGTCGTTGCAGATCATCATGCCGACCTTGCCGTCGAAGGCCTTCCACACCGGGAATCCCAGATTGCCCACCTCGAAGTAGCGCTTCTCCAGATTTTCGAAGGGAGAGTTCGGACGCCGATCGGTGTAGCCCGGCAGGTGGATCTTGCGATACTTGCCGATGATGCGTCCGTCCTTGCCGACGAGCACCGCAGTGTTGAAGCGGCGCTTCTTGCCGTCCTCCAGGGCCAGCTCGCAATAGCCCAGATGGATGCCGATGCGATGCCGCGTTGCCGCCTCGAACAAGGGCTGGGTCGCCGGGCTCGGCATCTCCCGCTCGAAATAGCTGTCGAGCTCGTCCTCGTCCTCGATCCACCAATGGGGGAAGAATGCCGTCAACGCCGCTTCGGGATAGACGATGAGATCGACGCCCATCTTGGCGCCCACGTCCATGAGCTGCATGAGGCGGCTCACCACCTCCTGCCGGCTCTCGCTCTTGGCGATCGGCCCGAGCTGGGCCGCCCCTACGGTCACGATCCGCACCATGCTTGCTCCTCGCGTGCGCTTAGAGATGTTCACCACGGAGACACGGAGAATGGAGAGTTCACGCAGAGGGCGCTGAGGCCGACGCAGAGGCCGCAGAGGGAAGATTTCAGTGCCGCGCATAGCGCGGCTCAAGCGATTCTTACCTCCGCGACCTCGGCGCTCTTCTCAGCGAACTCCGCGGTTCAATCTTCCGCCGTGCCCTCCGTGTCTCCGTGGTGCGTTTTCTTTGCGTCCCGTCACTACACCCCTAGCGCGTAGCCATCGCGCCTGGGATCGGCACCACCGGTCATCGCCCCGGTCGCCTGATCGATGGCCACGCCATGCATGCCGCCCACCTTCATGGTGTAGTCCTCGAGCGTCTTGATGTCATGGCCGCGCTTGATGAGCTCGCTGCGGACCTTCTCGGGGACGCGCGCCTCGCACCAGGCCTCGCGACCATCCATGAGCCGGAGCCTAGGCGCATCGATCGCATCCTGCAGCGGCTGCTTGAAGTCGACATGCTGCACCAGGGCCTGCACCTGGGTCTGGCAGATGCCGTAGCTGCCGGGCGTGCCCAGCGCCAGCACCGGCTTGCCGTCGCGGGTCGAGACCGAGGGCGCCATCGGCAGAGCGAGCGCCCCGCCGCCTCGCATGTAGTTGGTGCCCTTGGGATTGAGCTCGCCCCAATAGAGGAAGTTGTTGAGGGCGACGCCGCTTCCGGGCAGGACGACGCCGCAGCCGAAGCCGGCGCCGAGGCTCTGGGTGATGCAGACGACATTGCCCTCGCGGTCGGCGACCGAGAACGAGGTCGTATGCTCGCGGTCGACGCCGGCCAGCGCCGGCTCGGCTTCCGGAAATTGCTCGGCCGGTCCCGCGATCGGCATGCCGTCGCGAACGCGTGCACGCAGCCGCTCGATGCTGCCATTGCCCATGAGCTCGGCCAGCTTGGCGACAGGGGGGTTGTTGTTGTTGATGCGCTCGATGCCGGCAAGCCGGATCGCGCGCATGACCGTGTCGATGTGCTCGACGCCGTTCTGCTCGAGCGTGCCCAGATCGAAGCCGTCCAAGATCTGCAGGGTCATCAAGAATTGAAACCCTTCCGAGGGCGGCGGCAGGGTGTGGACCTTGAGCCCGCGATACGGGGCGACGAGCGGCTCGAGCCACACGGGCTCGGCATTGGCGAAATCCGTGTCGGTCAAGACGCCGCCCAACTTCTGCACATGCCGGACGATCTCGCGGCCGAGCTTCCCGCCATGGAGATAGCTCGGGCCCTCGGCCGCGATCGCCTCGTAGGTGCGGGCGAGATCGGGCTGCTTCAGGATGTTGCCGGCGGGCATGCCGCCCTTGCCGTCGGTGTAGGTCTTGAGCCAATCGCCGTAGAAGGCCTTGTAGCTCTTCAGCTCGGCATCGGCTTGGGCGATATATCCGGCATTGTTCTCGGTCACCGGGAAGCCGTCCCGCGCCAGCTCGATCGCCGGCTGAAAGATCTCGGCCAGCGGCTTCGAGCCATGGGCGCGGACCAGCTCGCACCATCCGGCGAGATTGCCGGGTGTGGCGATCGCCATCGGCCCGCGCGCCACATCGGAGCGCTTCAGTCCCTTGGCGTTGAACTTCTCCGGCACGCGTGTGATGAAGTCCAGCGTGCGCACCCGCCGCTCCTTCGCCACATAGCAGGTCGCCATGCCCATGCCGGCCAGCCCCGACATATAGGGCTCGACCACGTTGAGGGCGGCAGCAACCGCGGCGATGGCATCGAAGGCATTGCCGCCGGAGCGCAACAGGCGCACCCCCGCCATCGAGGCGTGCGGATGCGCCGAGGCCACCATGCCTTTGATCGAGCTGATCGTGGGACGTTTACCCGCCATGCTGCTTCCTCGTCTTTCTCTTGGGAAATACCTCTCCAGGGCGCTTAGACTGGCACGCGGCCGGCGGGCGAGGCTAGGCTTTCCAAGGAGCAAGGGTGCGGGCGCGTGGCTATTCCACAGCCTGAAGCGCGTACCGCCGGCATTGGCGCCCGGCGCCCGGCCTCGCGCTTGCCAGAGGCCGCCGGGCCGGTCCAAAGTCCCGCCCTCTCCGCCATCCCTTCCCAACGAGCCCCCATGACCGAACCCTGCGATCTTGCTGCCGTCGAACTGCGCCGTCTCATCGGCACCAAGGCGCTCTCGCCGGTGGAGCTCTTGGAAAGCTGCCGCAAGCGCATCGATTCCGTGAACCCGACCGTGAACGCGATCACCGCCACCTGCTGGGGGCGCGCCGAAACCGAGGCGAAGCTGGCCGAGGCAACCGCGATGGCCGGGGAGGATCTGGGGCTCCTGCACGGATTGCCCCTCGGTGTGAAGGACCTGAACGAGACCGAGGGGCTCCGGACCACCTGGGGCTCGCCCATCTTCAAGGACCATATCCCGGCCAAGGACGAGCGGATGGTGGCGGCCTGCCGGGCGGAAGGTGCGATCGTCGTGGGCAAGACCAACGTCCCGGAATTCGGCGCCGGCGCCAACACCAACAACCCGGTCTATGGGCCGACCGGCAATCCCTTCGATCCCAAGCGCATCTGCGGCGGCTCGTCGGGCGGCTCGGCGGTGGCACTCGCGACCTCGATGCTGCCGATCTGCACCGGCTCGGACACCGGCGGCAGCCTGCGCATTCCAGCGGCGTTCTGCGGCGTCGTCGGCTTCCGCCCGTCGCCCGGCCTGGTCGCAACCGAGCGCCGGCCCTTGGGCTGGAGCCCGCTCTCGGTGCAGGGACCGATGGGTCGCAACGTCGCAGATACCTGTCTCTTGCTGGCGGCCCAGGTCTCTTCCGACAGCCGCGATCCCTTCGCCGGTCCGGTCGACCGCAACGACTTCCTCGGCCTCATGCCTTGCGACCTGGCGCAGCTCCGGGTGGCGGTGACCGAGGATTTCGGCTTCTGCCCGGTCGATGACCGCATTCGCTCGACCTTCCGCCAGCGCATCGATCGGATCCGCCCGGTGTTCAAGACCTGCGATCAGGCGACCCCGGATATGGGCCGCGCCGATGAATCCTTCGAGATCCTGCGCGCCGTGCAGTTCCTGGCCGGGCAGAAGGAGAACTACGAGAAGCGCCGCGACCAGCTCGGCCCCAACATCATCGACAATTACGAGGAGGGGCTGCGCTATTCCGCCGCCGACGTCTCCTGGGCGCATGCCGAGCAGACCCGCATCTATCGCCGGGTGCAGACCTTCTTCGAAGACTATGACCTCATCCTGTCGCCGACCGTGGCGGTGCCGCCCTTCCCCTGGACGCAGCGCTACGCCGACACCATCAACGGCAAGCCGACGCGCACCTATTTCCACTGGCTGGCGCTGACCTATGCCATGACCTTGACCGGCCATCCCGCCATCTCGGTTCCCTCGGGCCTCGAGCCGACCGGGACACCCTTCGGGCTGCAGGCGACCGGCCGCGCCCATGGCGATCGGGCGTTGTTGCGGGCCGCACTGGCCTTGGAGGCGCACTTCGCCGGCGATAGGGAGCTGGCCCGCCCGCTGCCGAACCTGAAGACGCTGGCGAAGAAACCGTGAAGCACATCGCCATCGCCCGCTTCGGGCATGAGGGCAATTCCTTCTCGCCGGTCGAGGCGACGCTGAAGGACTTCCAGGACGGCGAGTGGGCCGTCGGCGAGGAGGTGCCCCGCCACTATCGCGGCAGCAACACCGAGATCGGCGGCGCGGTGAAATTCCTCGACATCCAGCCCGGCTGGAAGCCGACCTGGCTGCGCTCGACCTTCGCCTCGCCGTCGGGCCCGCTGGCGAAGGGAGTCTATGAGACCATCCTGGATGAGATCCTGGACGGGCTCCGCGCCCGGCCTTGGGATGCGGTCTACCTCGCCCAGCATGGGGCGCTCAACGCCCATGGTCGGCCCCATGCGGATCTCGATCTCCTTCGTGCGGTCAGGAGCGTCATCGGCGAGACGCCGCTCGGGGTCACCTACGATCTGCACGCCAACGTGACCCAGGAGCAGGCCGACCTCATCGACATCTCCGTCGGCTACAAATGCCATCCGCACACCGATATGGCCGAGTGCGCGGAGAAGTGCCTGAAGCTGCTCCTGCGCAAGGTCGCAGGCGAGATCCGCCCGGTCGCGCGCGTGGCGAAGACCGGCACCATCCTGCCCAGCATCAATGCGCGGACCACCGACGGGCCGATGGCCTCGGTCGCCGCCTTCGCCCGCGCGATCGAGGCGAAGGAGGGGCTGCTCGATGTCACGCCCTATCACGGCTACGCCTATGGCGACAGCCAAGCGGCCGGCGCCTCGGTCCTGGTGTTCGCCGACGGCGACGCGGCGAAGGCCGAGAGCGCCGCCCGCGATGTGGCGGCCAAGATGAACGAGATCCGCGATGCCTTGTTCGTCAGCCTGCCCAGCGCCGAGGCGGGGATCGCCCGCGCCATCGCCGCCGCCAAATCGGGCAAGGGCCCGGTGGCGGTCATCGATGCGGCCGACCATCCCGGTGCGGGCGCCATCGGCGATACGCCGGAATTCTTCCGCGCGCTGTTGGCGGCAAGACCGTCGGTGCCTGCGGCCTTTGTGTTCTTCGCCGATCCGACGACCGTCGCCCGCGCGCATGAAGCCGGTGTCGGCGGCCGCCTTGAGGCCAAGCTCGGCGGCCGGCTCACGCCGCTCTTCGGACCGCCGGTGCCGGTCGTGGCGCGCGTCGTCACGCTGACGCAAGGCCGCTTCACCAATGTCGGCCCCGTGCAAAACGGACTCGAGACCAATTTCGGCCGCACCGCCGTGCTCGAGGTGGATGGCATCAGAGTGGTCGTCAGCGAGACCTGCCGCTCGGTGACCGACCCCGCCTTCTTCCGGCTGCACGATATCGATCTCGCCAAGCTCGGCGTGCTCGCGGTCAAGGCCAAGAACCAGTTCCGCGCCGCCTTCCGCCAGGTGTTTTGCGAGATGATCGACATCGACACGCCCGGCCCCGCCGCGCTCGATTTTGCGGCCATGCCCTGGCGCATCGCCGACCGCACGCTCTATCCCTTGAACCGACGGGCGGGCTAGGTGCCGGACCATGACCGAGCACGCGGACTTTCTCGTCATCGGCGCCGGCATCGCCGGCTCGTCGGCGGCCTACGAGCTGGCGGCGCTCGGCAGCGTGATCGTAGTCGAGCGCGAGGCGGCACCGGCCTATCACACGACCGGGCGCTCGGCGGCTCTCTACACAGAGACCTATGGCAACCGGGTCATTCGCTCGATCACCAGCGCCAGCCGCGACTTCCTCGAGGCACCGCCGCCGGGGCTGGTCGATCATCCCGTGCTGACCCCGAGAGGCACCTTGCTGATCGGGCGCAAGGATCAAGAGGCGGCACTCGACGCGGCCTTCGCCGAAGCCAAGCGCACGGTCGAGGACGTACACCGCATCGACGAGGACGAGCTGCTGCGGAAGGCGCCGATCTTCCGGCGGGGCTATGCCGTCGGTGCCGTGTGGGAGCCCGCCTCCCGCGACATCGACGTGCACGAATTGCAGCAAGGGTATCTGCGCGGCATGCGGGCCCGCGGCGGAAGGCTCGTCGTCGATGCCGGCGTCGAGCGGCTCGTGCGCAACGGCAAGACCTGGACGGTCGAAACCCATGCAGGACGCTTCGAGGCGCCGGTGGTGGTGAATGCCGCGGGCGCCTGGGCCGACGAGATCGCCACGCTCGCCGGCGCCCAGAAGGTCGGGCTGGTGCCGAAGCGGCGCACCGCCTTCACCTTCGACGTGCCGGCGGCGATCCGGCTCGACGCGATTCCTGCCGTCATCGATGTGGACGAGACTTGGTATGTGAAGCCCGAAGCCGGGCGCTTGCTCGGCAGCCCGGCGGATGAGACCCCCTCGCCGCCCTGCGATGCGCAACCCGAAGAGCTCGACCTCGCCGTTGCGGTCGACCGCATCGAGCAGGCGCTGACCTTCAAGGTGCCGCGCTTCCACAGCAAATGGGCGGGCCTGCGCTCCTTCGTCGCCGACAAAACGCCGGTGGCGGGCTTCGCCCCGGAAGCGCCCGGCTTCTTCTGGCTCGCCGGCCAGGGCGGCTACGGCATCCAAAGCTCACCGGGCATGGCCCGAATCGCCGCGGCACTCGCCACCGGCAAGCCCCTGCCGAACGACATCGCCGCCGCCGGCGTCACCGAAGCGGACCTGGCTCCGGATCGAAAGGCGCTGCGTCCGTCATAGCCACGGCCGCATCGCGGCCACGGCAGCGATGCCGCAGACGACCGCCAGCAGCTCGTGACCAATGAGGCGGAGGGCGGCGAAGGTGACGGCGACGCCGAGGAAAAAGGGCGGCCCGCCGCTGAGCGTCGCCGGAGCGACGATGGCGATGATGATGGCACCCGGAATCTCCTTGAGCCAGGCCTCGAGCCAGTGCCCGAGCGGCATGAAGCGCATGAGAAAGAAGCCGCCGGCGCGGGTCACGTAGGTCGCGAGCCCCATGCCGAGGATGGTGAGGAGCACCTCAGGGTCGACCGACACGCGCCAGCGCTCCAACGATGCTGCCGGCGAGTGCCCCCAAGAGCACATGCGCATAACCCGGCAGCAGCAAAGAGGTAGCGACGGCAACGGTTCCGGCGACCGCCCAGGGCAGGAGATCGGCGCGGCCGCGGCGGATCCCGGAGAGGATCGGCACGGCAAAGCCGACGAGCATGAAATCGAGACCCCACGCCTTGGGATCGCCGATGAAGGTGCCGGCACCGTAGCCGACGGCGCTGCCCGCGAGCCAGCCCCCATACATGACCACACCCACGCCGAGGAGGAAGGCGCCGTCGCGCCGGCCGGCGTGATACTCGCGCATGGCGAGCGACCAGTTGCCGTCCGAGAGAAAGAACAAGGAGCCATAGGCTTTGAGGAGAGGCAGCCGGCCGAACCACGGCCGCAAGGCCACACCCATGAGGATGTGGCGGGCATTGACGGCAAAGGCGGCGAAGACCAGAGCAAAGACCGGGAGCGGCCAGCCCCAGAGCTGGAGCGCCACCAGCTGCGAGGTGCCGGCATAGACGACCGCGCTCATGATGAGGGCTTCGGCCAAGCTGAGGCCGCCTTTCAGCGCGAGCGGCCCATAGGCAAGGCCGAAGAGGAAGCTGCTGATTCCCCAGGGCACGCCTTGGCCGAGCCCGTTCACGAAGCCAGCCCGGCCGAAGCCGATCACCGGATCGCCGTTGGCTGTCGCTCCCATGGCTTCCTAACCTGTTAAGAGGTTACAAGGTAGGTCACTTGCCGAGACGCGGTCAACTCCTATGATGGTTAGAAGAACCATGACGCGCCACAGATGAGCACGGCCGGGCCACGGGCAAGCGAAGTCAAGCTGGTGGGTGGCGCCCTTTGCCTCGACCTCGTCAACACGGTCGGTTGGCGAATGCGCGCGGGGCCGGAGGACTGGGAGCGGCTCCGCGACTATGACGATCTCCTGGATTGGAGCGTTCACGCCGGCGCGCTCGGCGCATTCGAGGGAAAGCGCCTCAGTCGCTTGGCGAAGCGGCACCCGAAGGAAACCGAGGCGGCGCTGGCCCGCGCCCGTGCGCTGCGCGAGGCGGTCTATCGCATCCTCATGCGCTTGATCGACGGGTTGTCGCCGACCGCAGAGGACCTGGCGATCATCAATGCCGAGCTCGCCCGAGCGCCGACGCGCCGGAGCCTGGTTCGATCCGGCGCGCGCATCGGATGGGATGCTCCGGCCGATTCCGACCGGCTCGATCGGATGCTCTCGCCCTTGGTCTGGTCGGCGGCCGATCTCATGGCAAGCCATCGCACGCAGCGCGTCAAGCAATGCGGCGGCGAGGGCTGCGGCTGGCTGTTTGTGGACGAGAGCCGCAATGCCAGCCGCCGCTGGTGCTCGATGGAAAGCTGCGGCAACCGCGCCAAGGCAAAGCGGCACTATGCGAGGCATCGCGGCAAAGAGAATGGACGATGATGCCCCCACCCCATCCCTCCCCCACGCTTGCGCGTGAGGGAGGGTGATCGAAGCGAGCGTCTATTCCCTCCTCCACCGTCCTCGGTGGGGGAGGGTTAGGGTGGGGGCAATGCGACGCCTCGCGGGCGCCCAGAATCCTCGACAGCGCCCGGGCTTTGGCGTAGACAGCGCCGCAATCCCGCACCCCTTCGAGCATCCCTAGCGACATGGACCATTTGGACGCGCTCGAGAGCCAGAGCGTCTACATCCTGCGTGAGGCGTTCAACCGCTTCGACCGGCTGGCGATGCTGTGGTCGCTGGGCAAGGATTCGAACACCATGGTCTGGCTCGCCATGAAGGCGTTCTTCGGCCGCGTGCCGTTCCCGGCGATGTTCTGCGACACCGGCAAGAAGTTTCCGGAGATGTACGCCTTCAAGGAGCGCTACGCCCGGGAATGGCGGCTCGATCTCAGGGTCGGCGCGTGCCCGCCCTTGGAGACGATCGATCCGAGCCTGCCTCCCGCCGCCCGCTCCTCGGCGCGCAAGACCGAGGCTTTGAAGGGGCTCGTCGCCAAATACGGACTGACCGCGGTTATCGCCGGGATCCGCCGCGACGAAGACGCGACCCGCGCCAAGGAGCGGGTGTTCAGCCCGCGCGGCGAGCATGCAGAATGGGATTTTCGCGACCAGCCGCCGGAGCTGTGGGACCAGTTCAAGACCGATTTCGCCCCCGGCACGCATGTGCGCATCCACCCGCTCCTCAACTGGACCGAGCTCGACATCTGGCGCTACATCCAGCGCGAAGCGATTCCGGTCGTCGATCTGTATTTCGCCAAGGGCGGCAAGCGCTATCGCTCGCTGGGCGACACCGACATCACCTCTCCGGTCGCGAGCCAAGCCCGGACCATTGCCGAGATCATCGCCGAGCTGGAACGGACCCGCACGCCCGAGCGGGCCGGCCGGGCGATGGACCACGAGGCCGAAGACTCCTTCGAGCGCCTGCGCGCGGCGGGATACATGTGATGGCGGCGGAGGCGGACGACGCCCCGCTCAAGGTGGCCGTGGTCGGCCATGTCGACCACGGCAAGTCGACCCTGGTCGCGCGCCTGGTGCATGACACGGGCTCGCTCCCCGAGGGCAAGGTCGAGGCGATCAAGGCCATGTCGGAGCGCCGCGGCATGCCGTTCGAATGGGCGTTCCTCCTGGATGCCCTCCAGGCCGAGCGCGATCAGGGCATCACCATCGACACCTCGGAGATCCGCTTCCGCACCCAGCGGCGCAGCTATGTGCTGATCGATGCGCCCGGCCACAAGGAGTTCCTGAAGAACATGGTGACCGGTGCCGCATCCGCCGATGCGGCGCTGCTGGTCATCGACGCCAAGGAAGGCGTGCAGGAGCAATCGCGCCGGCATGGCTATCTCCTGCACCTCCTGGGCGTACGCCAGGTGGGTGTCGCGATCAACAAGATGGACCTTGCCCAATACGATCAAGGCCGCTTCCTCGAGGTGGCGGCGGCGATGCGGGCCTATCTGGACGAGATCGGCGTCAATGCCGCTTCCTATGTGCCGGTCTCCGGCCGCGGCGGCGACGGCATCGTCGGGCCAGCCGCAACCATGCCCTGGTATCGCGGGCCCAGCCTCGCCGATCTCTTCGACGGCTTCGAGCGGCCGTCCTCGCCGGTCGATCGGCCGCTCCGCCTGCCGGTGCAGGACGTCTACAAGTTCGACGAGCGTCGGATCGTGGTCGGCCGGGTGGAGAGCGGCAGGCTCAAGGTGGGCGACCGCCTCACCTTCGCTCCCGGCGCCAAGAGCGCCCGCATCGCCTCGATCGAGGCCTGGCACGTGCCCGAGCCGCCCAAGACTGCCGAGGCCGGTCAGTCGATCGGCATCACGCTGGATGAGCCGATCTTCCTCGAGCGCGGCCATGTCGCCCATCACGAGAACCATCCGCCGATCGAGACCCATGTGTTCCGGGCGCGGCTGTTCTGGCTCGGCCGCGAACCCCTGGTGAAGGGCAAGCGCTACAAGCTGAAGCTCGCCACCGCCGAGCATTGGATCGAGGTGCAGTCGATCGAGCGGGTGATCGACGCGGCCGAGCTCAAGAGCCAGCCCGGGCATGAGGTGCCGCGCAACGGTATCGCCGAGGTGGTGCTGAGGGCGCGCTCGACCATCGTGCTGGACGAGTACGCGGAGCTGCCGCGCACCGGCCGCTTCGTGCTGGTGGACGGCTACGATCTCGCCGGCGGCGGCACCATCACCATGGAAGGCTATCCGCGCCAGCGGCAATCGGGCGTGCGGTCGACCAACCTCGGCAATGTCGAGCACCGGGTCGACCTCACCCAGCGCTGGGCCGCCAACGGGCACAAGAGCGGCATCCTCTGGTTCACTGGCCTGTCGGGCGCCGGCAAGACCACGCTTGCCATCGAGCTGGAGCAGCGGCTCTTTCGCAAGGGCTGGCATGTCTATGTGCTCGACGGCGACAATGTTCGCCACGGGCTGTCGGCGGACCTCGCCTTCTCGCCGGAGGACCGCGCCGAAAATGTTCGCCGGGTGGGCGAGGTCGCCGCCCTTTTCGCCGGTTCCGGCGTGCTGGTGATCGCCGCCTTCATCTCGCCCTACCGCGCCGACCGCGACCGGGTCCGCGCCATCGCACCCGCCTTGTTCCACGAGGTCTTCGTCAAGGCCGATCTCGGCACCTGCGAAGGCCGCGACCCCAAGGGTCTCTACCGCAAAGCACGCGCCGGGCTCATCACCGATTTCACCGGGGTGTCCGCTCCCTATGAGGAGCCGGAAGCCCCGGAGCTGGTGGTCGATACCGGGCATGCCGGCATCGAGGATTGCTTGAGCCGGCTCGTAGACTATGTCGAGCGCGGCTTCGCCCTCGATGCCGCAAGCGGCGGGCGCTGAACCGGCTCAGGAACCGGCCGCCCGGCGTAGACAATTTGTCATCGACCGCCGCCGGCATTTCGGCTGTACAGCGGCCGACGATCCTCCTACTAGTATTGCCACGGGTTGGCCTCCTGCGTATCGGCGCCGGGCGATCGACCCTCATCGCGCAACTGAGTTGCCACGGGTCAGCGGATGAGAGTGATCGTCGTACCTGCCTGGTCTGCGAACCTGACCCCCAATCGCTGGGATCTGGTGGCGTTGCCGGCGGTGCTGGGCCTGGTGGCGCTCTTGGCCTATGGCGCCAACCAGATGGCGGTCCCCTTCGTGCTGGGCGATCCGATCGAGATCACCCTCGATCCCACATACCTTCCCTACTACGCGCTCCGCACCACGCTGCGCATGGGTGCCGCACTCATCTGGTCGTTCGTCTTTACCCTCGTCTACGCGACGCTTGCCGCCAAGAACCGTCGAGCCGGGCTGGTGCTCGTGCCCATTCTCGACGTGCTGCAGTCCGTGCCGATCCTGGGCTACATCTCCTTCACTGTCACCGGCTTCGTGGCAATGTTCCCGGGCAGTCTCTTGGGCGTCGAGATGGCGGCGATCTTCGCCATCTTCACCTCCCAGGCCTGGAACATGACCTTCAGCCTCTACCAGGCGCTGCGCACGCTCCCCAGCGACTTGGTCGAGGCGGCCACTCTGTTCAGGCTTTCCGGCTGGCAGAAATTCTGGCGGTTGGAGCTGCCCTTCGCCGCACCCGGGCTCATCTGGAACACCATGATGTCGGTCTCCGGCGGTTGGTTCTTCGTCGTCGCCTCGGAAGCGATCACCGTCGGCGAGAAGAAGATGACGCTACCGGGCATCGGCTCCTATGTAGCGCTCGCCATCGAGCAACGGAATTTGGGCGCCGTCGGCTGGGCGGTGCTGGCGATGTTCATCGTCATCCTGCTCTACGATCAGCTCCTGTTCCGCCCGATGGTCGCCTGGGCCGATAAGTTCAAGGTCGAGCAATCCCCCGGCATCGCGCCGCGCTCCTGGGTGCGCCAGCTTTTCCAGCGCACGCACTTGCTCCGGCAAGTGTCCTTTGCCGTTGGCTGGCTCTTGCGCCTGGCATTCGCGCTGGGACCGGCGACGCGGGCCACGGCGAAGCCGCGCCGCCCGCGTCCGCCCATCGTCGAGACCTGGATCGACCGGGTCTACTACGCGACGCTCGTCATCGCCGCCCTGGCGGCAGCCGCCTGGATGCTGAACGGAATCGAAACGGCCCTCGGCTGGGCCGAGGTGGGGCATGTGGCCGTGCTCGGCCTCATTACCGGGGTGCGTGTGGTCGTGCTGATCGCGCTGGCCACCCTCGTCTGGGTCCCAGCCGGCGTCTATATCGGCCTCCGGCCGCGGCTGACCGAGCGCGTGCAGCCGCTGGTGCAGTTCCTCGCCGCCTTCCCGGCCAATCTCTTGTTTCCGGTGGCGGTGGTCGGCATCGTCAGCTTCCATCTCGACCCGAATATCTGGCTGAGCCCGCTCATGATCTTCGGCAGCATGTGGTACGTGCTGTTCAACGTGGTGGCAGGCGCGTCGGCCTTTCCCTCCGATCTCAAGGACGCCGCGGCCAATTTGGGCCTCTCCGGCTGGCAATGGTGGCGCCGTGTGATGCTGCCGGCCATCTTCCCCTATTTCGTGACCGGGGCGATCACCGCCTCCGGCGGCTCCTGGAACGCCTCGGTCGTGGCCGAGTCGGTGAGCTGGGGCGACACCAGCATTGCCGCCGTCGGCCTCGGCGCCTATATCGCCGAGTGGACGGAAAAGGGCGAGTATGCCCGGATCGCGCTTGGCGTCGGCATGCTGTCCTTGTTCGTGGTGGCGTTCAACCGGCTGTTCTGGCGACCGCTCTACGCGCTGGCCGAACGCCGCTATCGCATGGATTGAGCGAGCGATGACGACGATCCTGACCCACGCCCCGACCGCGGCTCCGGCAAAGGCGCCACTCATGACCGTCGAGGGCGTATGCAAATCATTCCGCATCGCCGACGGCGGCGAGCTGCAGGTCTGCTCCCAGGTGAACCTCGCCATCGCCCCCCACGAGATCGTCGGTCTCCTCGGCCGCTCCGGTTCGGGCAAGTCGACCTTGCTGCGCATGATGGCGGGGCTCATCGAGCCGTCGAGCGGCGTGGTGCGCTACAAGGGCCAGGAGTTGAGCGGCCCGGTTTCCAGCATCTCCATGGTGTTCCAGACCTTCGCGCTGTTTCCCTGGCTGACCGTCCTGGAGAATGTCGAGCTTGGCCTGGAGGCGCAGAAGGTCGACCGGGCCGAGATGCGCACGCGCGCGCTGGCCGCCATCGACCTCATCGGCCTCGACGGGTTCGAGTCGGCCTATCCGAAGGAGCTCTCCGGCGGAATGCGGCAGCGCGTCGGCTTCGCCCGGGCGCTCGTGGTCAACCCCGAGATCCTGTTCATGGACGAGGCGTTCTCGGCCTTGGACGTGCTGACCGCGGAGACGCTGCGTACCGACTTTCTCGATCTGTGGATCGAGCAGAAGGTCCGCTTGAGCTCCGTGCTCATCGTCACCCACAACATCGAGGAAGCGGTCTTGATGTGCGACCGCATCCTCGTCTTCGGCGCCAGTCCCGGCCATGTCGCCGCCGAGATCCCGGTTGGCCTCAAGCATCCGCGCAACCGCCTGGACCCGGCCTTCCGCCAGCTCGTCGACGACATCTACGTGCGGATGACCGCCCGGCCGCGCACCGCGGCCGTCGGCGTGCCGCACGCGCCCAGCATCTCCGACCGCTTGCCTGATGCGTCCACCAATGAGATCGCGGGGTTCCTGGAGACCCTGGGCTCGCCGCTCTACAAGGGCAAGGCCGACCTGCCCGACATCGCCAAAACGCTTCAGCTGGAGGTCGACGACCTCTTCCCGGTGACCGAGGGCCTGCAGCTCCTGGGATTTGCCGAAGTGGCCGAGGGAGACATCAAGCTGACGCCGGCGGGACTCGCCTACGCCAACGCCGATACCCAGCCGCGCAAGCGCATCTTCGCCGAGCATCTCATTCGCAACGTGCCGATTGCCGCCCATATCCGCCGCGTGCTGGACGAGCGCAGCGGCCACCGCGCACCGCGCGAGCGCTTCCTGGCCGAGCTCGAAGACCATATGTCGGAGGAGGAGGCGGAGCGCACGCTGCAGCGCCTGGCGAATTGGGGCCGCTACGCCGAAATCTTCTCCTATGACGACAATGCCGGCGTTTTCAGCCTCGAGGATCCCGGCACCGAGCCCGCCTGAGTCGAGGATCACCCCAAGGAGGATAGCCCTATGCCCAATCCGGTCGTGCATTTTGAGATCATCTCGAAAGAAGCGAAGGCGCTGCAGAGCTTCTATGGCAAAACCTTCGGCTGGAAGATCAAGAACATGAAGCCGATGGATTACGGCCTGGTCGACACCGGCGCTTCGCCGATGGGCGGCATTGGCGCGCCGATGGGCCGGGGCAAGGGCTGGGTCACCTTCTATGTCGGCGTGAAGAGCATCGCCAAGACGCTGAAGAGCATCGAGAAGGCCGGCGGCAAAACCATCATGGGGCCGATGCAGGTTCCCAACGGACCGCTGATCGCGCAGTTCCGCGACCCTGCCGGCAACCGCATTGGACTCGTCCAGACCTGAACCTCGTTGGCGGTGGTCGCACCGCCATGGCTGAAGACAGCGCTGCCGGCGGATGTTTGCCGGCGGTGTTCGGCCGCTGGTTCGCCGCCAAGGGTTGGCAGCCGCATCGCCACCAGCTGGAGATGCTGGGTGCGGCTGCGCTCGGCCAGTCGGCGCGGCTGAGCGCGCCGACCGGCGGCAGCGCGCTCACTCGACTTTTCGCCCTGGCCTTCCGTCACACGGCGAGCGAAGGTCCTCGATGAGGGCCTCGGCGGTCTTGAGATCGGCAGTTTCGAAACCCTCGCTGAAGCGCCCATAGATCGGCGCCAAAAGCTGATGCGCCTCCTTGAACCGGGCTTGGCTCAGCCAATGCCGCGCCAGGCTGGCGGCGACGCGCAGCTCCCACGACAAGGTGCCTTGCCGGCGCGCCCAATCGAGCGCCGTGCGGAAGCAATCCTCGGCCGTGGTCGCGGCTGCCGGCGCCCCCTCCATGAGGACGATCTCGCCTTTGACACGCAGGAGCTCGGCCATGCACCAACTCTCCTCATCGTGTTCCGCCCGCGCGATCGCCTCCTCGATCGCGGCCCGCCCCCGGGCGATGTCGCCGGCGGCGGCCAAAGCCTCCGCCTGCGCGGCGAGGAAGATGACGTAGCGCAGCGCCGATCGGGTCGCGCGCAGGTCGTTGAGCGCCGCGCCGAACAGCCGCAATCCGCCGGCAACATCGCCGCTCCGGACGAGAAGGATCCCTTGCAGGCAACGGCCGCGGATGTGCAAGACGGGCAGCCCATGCTTTGCCGCGTTGTCGAGGAGCAACGCCACCGAGCGCTCGGCGGCGGGAAGATCGCCGCGCCAGAGTGCCACCATGCATTCCGCATCGGCGAGCGCATTGCAGAGCGTCATCACGTGATCGCTGCTTCGCGCCGCTTCGATCGCGGCTTCCGAGGTGCGCTGGGCCTGATCGGGATAGCCTTGGAGCCACAAGATCCGCGCCAGAATCATCTGCGCCATGACCCGCTGGTCGACAAGAAAGCGGAAGGTGTCCGAGCTGTCCTGGGGCGGGGCATAGCGGCGGAGTACGATCTCGAGGTGACGGCGCGCGTGGACCTGGTCGCCGAGGTAGTGCAGCGAGATGGCGGTTATCCGATAGCCGATGAAGACGTCGAAGGAATCGACCTGGCGCTCGGCAATGACCGTGAATCTGCGGGCGAATTCCTGCGCAGCGCGGTACGCGCCGCAATCCGTGCGGTAGGCCCACAGCCCCCAGAGCGCGCGCAGCTGGTATTCGACATCCTCAAGCCTCTCCGCGATGGCGCCCGTTGGATGATGATTCCGAAGTTCGTAGACGAACTTCGGAATCATCACACTTCCTTCAATAAATTGGCGGCCGGCTTAGCCCTGAAATTCGCCAACGAATTTCAGGGGCGGAACACGAGGCCTATTGCTTCACCGCGGTAGTGTAGAAGACGTTGTCATTGTTGGTCTTGATCTCCTTCACCTGCTTGTGGACGGCAAGGTTGCGGTTGGTCTGGAACAGAATGACGAAGGGACCCTCCTGCATGTGCCGGCGCTGGATCTCGGCATACATCTCGTGACGCTTCGCCTCATCCTTCTCCAACAGCGCGCTTTCAACCATGCCGTTGAACCACACGTCGCTCCAATTGGCGCGCCAGGTCGGGTACTGGGACTTGCGCGCCTCCGGGCGATTGTCGGGGTTGAAGGCCAAGGTCTCCGCCATGGCATGGGCATCGGGATAGGAGATCGCCCAGGCAGACATCACCACCTCGAAGTTCCGCCCGCGATTGCGCGTCATGATCTGGGCGTAGGCCATCTGGTTGATGTTGAGGGTGATCCCGACCTTCGCGGCGTTGGCCTGGATATGTTGGGCGAGGTCCGTGTAGGGGAAGGTGTTGGCGACAATGAACTCCTTGGTGAAGCCATTGGGGTATCCGGCTTCGCTCAGGAGCTGCTTCGCCTTGGCGAGGTCGAGCCTGAAGGGCTGGCCTTCCTCCTTGGACAAGGCGCCGAAGGCGCCGAGCGGGATCGGGCTGTTGCGGGCCATGCCCTCGAACCGCATCACCGTCTTCTGCAGGCCCTCATAGTCGACAAGGTAGCGGAAGGCGAGCCGCACCTTGGGATTGGCGAGGATCGGGTCGCCGCCATAGAGGGTGAGATAGTAGAACTGCGCCCTGGGCGAGGTGATGACGCGCGATCCCGTGCTCTCGGCAGCCGCCTCGAGGTCGGTTGGGTTGAGCACGCGGGCGATGTCGATGTCGCCTTTTTCCAGCAAGAGCCGCTCCGCGCTCGACTCGGGCACATGGCGGACGATGACGCGGCGAACCTGGCTGGCACCCCGCCAATATCCCTCGTTGCGCTCGAGAATGATCGTGTCGTTGGCGATCCAGCTCTTGAGATGATGGGCGCCGACGCAGGCGGTGTTGGTCTTGAGCCAGGTATTGCCCAAGTCGTCGCCCTGGGCGTGCTTCATGATCTCCTTCATGTCGAGCACATAGGCGTAGCGGACGGCGAACACTGCGGGACCGAGGATCGACCGGGGATATGGCTTATCGAACGTGACGGCGAAGGTGTCCGCGTCGACCGTCTTGATCTTCTCGTCCACCTCGTCCTTCGAAATGCCCCACTGCGTGATGTTCTGCGCGCTGGCGAGGTTGAGCTTGACCACGCGCCGCATCGACCAGGCGGCGTCTTCCGCGGTCACCGGATTGCCCGAGGGATGCTTCAGATCCTTGCGGATCTTGAAGGTCCAGGTGCGGCCATCGGGCGAGACCGACCAGCTCTCGGCGACGCCGGGCACGATCTTGCGGGAGTCCGCGTAGTCCTTGAGCAAGAGCGGATCGCAAACGTTGCCCATGATCTCGTCGGTGATCGTCTCCCCGATCTGTGCTGGATCGAGGGTCAAAACCCCGTCGAGGTTCCAGGCGATGACCAAGGCATCGCGCGGGGTGGCCGCATTTGCGGCCGCCGACATGAGTATGACGAGAGCTGCTGCAAGTGAGGCCGAGCGATGCATATATGAAGCTCCGAAAACCGCATCTATCGAATTGAATGCCCTCACCCCAGCCCTCTCCCGCAGTGCGGGAGAGGGGGAACGCGACGTCGCCCTCTTGCTCCCTCTCCCGCACCGTGGGAGAGGGTCGGGGTGAGGGTCGTCATCTGCTCCTACTTCACCGCGGTTGCGTACCAGATGCGGTCGTTGTTGGTCTTGATGTCTTTGACCTGGTTGTGCACGGCGACGTTGCGGTTGGTCTGGAACAGGATGACGAACGGTCCCTCCTGCATGTGGCGGCGCTGGATCTCGGCGTACATCTCGGTACGCTTCGCCTGATCCTTCTCCAAGAGCGCCTTCTGCACCGTGTCGTTGAACCACTCGTCCGACCAGGTGGCGCGCCAGGTCGGATACTGGACCTTGCGCGACTCGGTGCGGTTGTCGGGGTTATAGGCCAGCGTCTCGGCCATGCCATGGGCATCGGGGTAGAAGACCGCCCAGGCGGTCATCACCACCTCGAAGTTGCGGCCGCGATGCTTGGCCACGACTTGCGAATAAGCCATCTGATTGATGTTGAGCTTGACTCCGACCTTCTCCGCATTGGCCTGAATATGCTGGGCCAAGTCGGTGTAAGGGAAGGTGTTGCCGATGGCGAACTCCTTGCTGAACCCATCGGGGTAGCCGGCCTCGGTCAGGAGCTGCTTCGCCTTCGCCAGGTCGAGCTTGAAGGGTTGCCCCGCTTCCTTGGACAAGGCGCCGAAGGCTCCGAGCGGGATCGGGCTGTTACGCGCGGTTCCCTCGAACCGCATCACCGTCTTCTGCAAGGCCTCGTAATCGACGAGGTAGCGGAGCGCCAGGCGAACCTTGGGGTTGCCGAGGATGGGATCGGCGTTATTCAAGGTCATGTAGTAGTACTGCCCGCGCGGCGAGGTGACGACCCGCATCTCCTTGTTGTCGGCGATCGCCGCCAGATCCGTCGGGTTGAGCAAGCGGGCGATGTCGACATCGCCTTTTTCCAACAGCAGCCGCTCGGCCGCCGACTCGGTGACGTGGCGGATGATGACCCGGCGGATCGGGCTGTCGCCACGCCAATAGCCCTCGTTGCGCTCGAGGATGATCGTGTCGTTGGCGTTCCAGGTCCTGAGGTGATAGGGGCCGACGCAGGCGGTGTTGGTCTTCAGCCAAGTGTTGCCCATGTCCTCGCCCTGGGCGTGCGTCATGATCTCCTTCATGTCGAGCGCGGCCGCGTTCTGGTCGACGAACAGCGCCGGTCCCAGGATCGACTCGGGATAGGGCTTGTCGAAGGTGACGGTCAGCGTGTCCTCGCCCAACGCCTTGATCTTGTCGTCGACGTTCTCCTTGCTGATGCCCCATTGAGCGATGTTGGCGACGGCGCCGAGGTTGAGCTTGATCGTGCGCTGCATCGACCAGGCGGCATCCGCCGCCGTCACCGGATTGCCCGAGGGGTGCTTCAGGCCCTTGCGAATCTTGAATGTCCAGGTCATGCCGTCGGGTGCGATCGACCAGCTCTCGGCGACGCCCGGGATCAGCTTCTTCGAATCCGTATAGTCCATCAGCAGCAACGGATCGCAGATGTTGTTGAAGATCTCGTTGGTGGTGGTCTCGCCGATCTGGGCTGGATCGAAGGAGATGACGTTGTCGATGTTCCAGGCCATCACCAAAGTGTCCTTCGGTGTGGCCGCCTCGGCGGCGCCGATCGTCCCGGCAAACACCGCGGCAAGAAGCAGGCGCGAAGAGCGATGCATGATGGTGCCTCCCAGAGCTGAGCCGAGCGGCATGTGGCTTGGCGCCGCCTTTCCGCTCCCCCTCAAAGGATGCGCCAATCAGCCTTGAACCACAACGCCGCAGCACCGGGAGGGACCGCTCCGACCCTCCCAGCGGTTGCTTCGCCTCGGACCGGAGATACTAGAACGCGGGCTTGACGGAGAAGAGCGTCGCCGTGCATCAAACCCTTCCATGTCCGCCGACGCCGCGTGACCGGGCGCTGCTTCGTGACCGATGGATGCCGGCTGATCCTGCCCGCTTTCGGGGCTTATGCGAGCGGTCTCGACGCGCTCGACCCGGCGATCCGCGGCCTCTTCGGCCGGCGGGCCGAAGCGCATGTGCGCGGGTCCGAGCGGGTCGTCCGCCTCCCCATCGACCGGCTCGCCGCCGTCGACCCCCGAACCTGAGGGGGTGCCGGCGCCCGCAAAAGGTGATCCGCGGCCTCCAGCCGCGCGTATATGATCCGAGCGGCGTTTGACGCCATGGGGGGTCGCATAGAGATCGTTGGACCATCCAGCCCGAGGTCTTCCCCGGGGCGAGAGGGCGCGTTGCGCTCCCCGAGGGGTACCGCCGCAAGCCATTCGGCTGCGCCGGAAGCGTGCCAGCGCATCGCCGTGATCGGCAGCGGCATCTCCGGGCTCGGCGCCGCATCGGCGCTCTCCGGCCGGCATCACGTGACCGTGTTCGAGAAGGAAAAGCATGTCGGCGGCCATTCCCATACGGTGGACGTGACGTGGCGCGGCGGCAGGCTTCCCGTCGACACCGGCTTCATCGTCTACAACGAGCGGAACTACCCGAACCTCACCTCGCTGTTCGCGCATTTCCAGGTTCCCACCCGCAAGAGCGAAATGTCGTTCGCGGTCAGCCTCGACGACGGGCGGCTCGAATATGGCTCGGCCAGCTACGACGCCGTATTCGGCCAGCGTCGCAATCTCTTCAATCCGCGCTTCCTTCGCCTGCTGCTCGAGATCACGCGCTTCTTTCGCGAGGCGCCGGTCGTGCTCAGCCAGCCGGGAGACCGCACGATGACGCTCGGCACCTGGCTCGCCGCCGCCGGCTACCGACGCGCCTTCATCGAGGATCACCTGCTGCCCATGGCCGCCGCGATCTGGTCATGCCCGACTATGACCATGCTGGAATTTCCGCTCGAGAGCTTCTTGCGCTTCTTCCACAACCACGGCCTCCTGGTGCTGGCGGATCGGCCGCAATGGCGCACCGTCGTCGGCGGCAGCCGTGACTATGTGGAACGCCTGACGCAATCCTTCGCCAGCCGCATCCGAACCGAGACCCCGGCGATCGGCATCGAGCGCGACGCGCGCGGCGTCAGTATCCGCACCGCCGACGGTGCCTGCCACCGCTTCGATCAGGTGGTGCTGGCGACCCACGCAGATCAAGCGCTCAACCTCCTCGCGGACGCAAGCGAGGCCGAACGAAGCATCCTCGGTGCATTCCGCTATCAGCGAAATCACGGTTATCTTCACGGCGACTCGGCGCTGATGCCGAAGCGCCGCCGCGTCTGGTCGAGCTGGAACTATCTGGGCGAGAGCGACCATAATGGTGAGCGCCGGGTCTCCGTCACCTATTGGATGAACCGGTTGCAGGCGATCGATCCGGCATGCCCGCTCTTCCTGTCGCTCAATCCCTGGCGCCAGCCGCGAAGCGCTCTCGTGCATCGCGAGCTCCACTACGAGCACCCGGTCTTCGACACCGCGGCACTTGCCGCGCAATCCCGGCTCGTCTCCATCCAAGGGGCCAGGCGCACCTGGTACTGCGGCAGCTATCACGGGCACGGCTTCCATGAAGATGGCCTCGCTTCGGGACTGGCCGTGGCCGCGCATCTCGGCGCCTTGGCGCCCTGGCGGCGGGAGGCCCTGATGCCGATGGCGGCGGATTGAGATCGATGCAGAGATCGGCACTCTATCTTGGCGAGGTCATGCACCGGCGGCTGGGAGCGATCCGGCACCGGTTCACCTATCGCGTATTCTCGCTGCTCGTCGATCTGGACGAGCTCGACGGGCTCGCCAAGCGCCTGCGCTTGTTTTCGCGCAATCGCTTCAATCTCTTCTCGTTCTTCGATGCCGACCATGGCCCGCGCGACGGCCGGCCGCTCCGGCCCTGGGTGGAAAGCCAGCTCTCGGCAGCCGGCCTTGCGATCGCCGGCGGACCGATCCGCCTCCTCGCATTCCCGCGGGTGCTGGGATACGCCTTCAACCCGATCAGCCTCTATTTCTGCCACCACAAGTCGGGGGCGCTCGCCGCCATTCTCTACGATGTGCGGAACACCTTGGGCGAGAAGCACGGCTATCTGATGAAGGTCGAGAGCGGCCATGCGCCGGGTCGACCGATCCGCCATGCCTGCGACAAGGCGTTCTATGTCTCGCCCTTCATCCCCATGGGGGCCTCATACCGATTTCGAGTGATGGCGCCCGAGGACCGCTATGCGCTGGTCATTCGTGAGCAGGTCCAGGACCGGCCGATCCTGGTCGCAACCCACACCGCCCGGCGCCAAGCGCTCACCGATCGGGCGCTGCTGGCGACCTTCTTCGCCTATCCGCTGATGACCGTGAAGGTGATCGGCGGCATTCATTGGCAGGCTCTCAGGCTCTGGATCAAGGGGGCCCGGCTGGAGCCCAGGCCCGCCCCGCCGGAGGCGATGGTTTCGTTCCCGGCGGAGCCGTGCGAGGATCAGGGCGCGCCCGATCGGCACGCTGCCGATTAGGCGGCCGAAGAATGAACCGAGGTCGAGACGCAAGCGTTGCGGGGGGGGAACACATGACTCTTGAGGTCACGCGGGGGCAACGTACGACTGCGAGCGCCGCCGCCGCGCCGGGTCCGGGCCGCTGGAGCCGGTTGTTGCTCATGATCGCCAAGCAGATCCAACGCGGCACCGTCACCATCGTCACTCCCGATGGCGCTCACCATCGCTTCGCCGCCGACAAGCCGGGCCCGGAGGCGACCTTGGTCATGCATCGCGAACGGGTGGCGAGGCGTTTGCTCGCCGGCGGCGATGTGCCATTTGCCGAGGCCTATATGGACGGCGATTGGGACAGCCCGTCGCTCACCCAGCTGATCGAGCTCGCGGCACTCAATGGCGATGTGGTCGACCGGCATCTGCAGGAGCGGTTCTGGGGCCGGATCGTCCGCCGCCTCATGCATGCGCTCCACCGCAACAGCAAGCTCGGCAGCCGGCGCAACATCGCCTACCACTACGACCTCGGTAACGACTTCTACCGCACCTGGCTCGATGCGAGCATGACCTATTCCTCGGCGTTGTTCGCCGATCCGAAGCTGACGCTGGAGGCAGCCCAGCGGGCGAAGTATATCCGGCTCGCCCGCATGCTCGATCTCGATCCGGCGCACCATGTGCTCGAGATCGGCTGCGGCTGGGGCGGCTTCATCGAGACCGCGGTCGCCTCGCATGGTTGCCGCGTGACCGGCATCACGCTGTCGCGCGCGCAGCAGGCCTATGCGGTCAGACGGCTGGACCAGGCCGGCTTGGCTGAAAGGGCCAGCATCCGGCTCCAGGACTACCGCGACGTCGAGGAGCGCTTCGACCGCATTGCCTCCATCGAGATGTTCGAGGCCGTGGGCGAAGCCTATTGGCCGACCTTCTTCCGCGTGCTCCACGACCGGCTGAGGCAAGGCGGACTTGCGGCACTCCAGGTCATCACCATCGCCGAGGACCGGTTCGAGGCCTACCGCCAACGCCCCGACTTCATCCAGCGCTACATCTTCCCCGGCGGCATGCTGCCGTCGCTCGAGCGCCTGAAGGCGATCGTCGCCGAGGTCGGCCTCGAATGGCGGGAGGATTGCAGCTTCGGCCAGGACTATGCGCGTACGCTCAAGCTCTGGGGAGACCGCTTCCTCGCCGCCTGGCCGCAGCTCAACGAGCTCGGCTTCGACGAGCGGTTCCGGCGCATGTGGCAATACTATCTCGCCTATTGCGAGGCCGGCTTCCGGGCCGCCACCATCGATGTGAGGCAGATCCTGCTGGCGCGCGGCTAGCGTGATGATTCCGAGGTTCGCAGGCGAACTTCGGAATCTGAATCACACTAGATTCAATAAATCAGTGGCCCGCTTATCCCTGAAATTCGCGGGCGAATTTCAGGGGCGGGACACTTGGTGAAGGCGGCGGCACCGGGCACCGCCACGCGAACGCCGGCTCTCCTGCTGCTGGCTTACGCGCTGCCGGCGACTCCGCTGGCGCTGCTTGGCCTGCCGCTTTACGTCTATCTGCCTTCCTACTATGCGGGCGAGCGCGGCTTGGGCCTGGCCGCAGTCGGCTTGGTGCTGTTGCTGGCGCGGCTCTGGGACGTGGTTGCCGACCCGCTCGTGGGAATTGCCAGCGACCGGTTCGAGCTTCGCTTCGGACGGCGGCGCCCGTGGCTGATCGCTGCCTTGCCGCTGCTCCTGCTGGCCGTCGCCATGCTGTTCTGGCCGGCGGAAGGCAGCGGACTCGCCTATCTCCTCATCTGGACGATGGCGCTCTATCTCGCCTGGACCATGCTGCAGCTCCCCTACAGCGCCTGGGGCGCGGAGCTTTCGGAGGACTATCACGAGCGCACACGCATCGCCGGGGTGCGGGAGGCGGCAGCCATCCTCGGCACGGTCCTGGCGGCTTCGCTGCCGCTTTTCCTCGCCGGCAACGGTGATCAGGGTCAGGCGCTGGCAGCGTTGGGACGGGCCATCCTGCTGCTGATGCCCGTCACCGTCGTCATCGCCGTCGCCGCCGTGCCGGAACCGGCCCGCCGCCTCAAAGAGCGCCTCGGCTTTCGCTCAGGCGTCGCCGCCCTCCTACGCAATCACCCGCTCCGGCGGCTCATTGCGGCCTATCTCTTGAACGGCATCGCCAATGCGCTGCCGGCGACGCTGGTACTGCTGTTCATCGAGCACCGCCTCCAGGCGCGGGACTGGAGCGGGGTGCTGCTGCTCGCCTATTTCCTCTCCGGCATCGCGGCGGTGCCGCTCTGGCTCCGGCTCAGCCGGCATTTGGGCAAGCATCGGACCTGGTGCGTCGCCATGCTCTGGAATGTCGCGATCTTCGCCCTCGTACCGCTGCTCGGAGCCGGCGACGCCTGGTGGTTCCTCCTCATCTGCATCGCCACCGGCGCCTGTCTCGGCGCCGATCTTACCCTCCCCTCGGCGATGTGGGCCGATGTGGTCGACTTCGACGCGGCCGAGACCGGCAGCGAGCGTGCGGGGCTCTTCTTCGCGCTCTGGGGCATGGCGACCAAGCTTGCCCTGGCACTCGCCGTCGGCATCGCCTTTCCGCTCTTGGACCTGGCGGGCTTCTCGACCGCGAGGGGGGCGTCGCCCACGGGACTATGGGCCCTGGTTCTGCTCTACAGCCTGGTCCCGGTCGGCTTCAAGCTGGGAGCGATCGGACTCCTCTGGGGCTTCGAGATCGGTCCCGCCGAGCAAACCCAGCTTCGCCGGCGCATCGAGAGCATGGCGAAACGACCGGGCTAGGCGCCGGCGGCGAGGCGTCGCTTGACCAGGCGCAGGATCGCGCCCAGAAGCGGCACATGCTCATAGACCTGGCTCGCAGCATCCCAGTGATCGACGTGGAGGCGCACCAAGCCTTCCCGGTCGAAGCAGACCATGCTGACGCCCTCGATCTGCCAGGGCTCGGGCCGCCGGTGCCGGCGAAACCGCATGCGCCAGCCGATGTAGCAGGCCGAGCTGCCCACGGCCCGATCGCGCACGGCAAAGGACGGCCCATCCAGCGTTTCGAACATGTGGTGGAACAGCCGGACCACGGCGGCACGCCCGGCGATGGCGTTGAACGGGTCGCGAAACTCCACATCCTCGGCCAAGAGCGCTGCCAGCACCGGCAGCCGCTCCGGCGTCAGCTGCTCATAGGCCGCCGCATAGCGCTCGAGACAGGTCGACCAATCGCTCACAAGCCGGTCGCCCGGTGCATGAGCGGAAAATAGAGGCCATCGGGCAGCAGCCGCAGGAGCTTGAGGCTGCAGGCGAGCCGCCGGGGAAAGCTGATCTCGAAGGCGTTCGAGGCGAGCCCACGGGTGATCCGCTTGGCCGCCTCCTCGGCGCTGATGATGAACGGCATCGGAAACGGGTTGCGGTCGGTGAGCGGCGTCCTGACGAAGCCGGGCGTTATCAGCTGCACCTTGATGCCGAGCCGATCGAGGTCGAATTTGAGCGCCTCCGCCATGTTGATGAGCGCCGCCTTGGAGGCGCCGTAGGCGGCCGCGGTGGGCAGACCGCGGAATCCGGCGACCGAGGAGACGATGGCGATGTGGCCGCGCTTGCGCCGGATCAGACGCGGTATCACCGCGGCGAGCCCGTTCACCACGCCCTGGACATTGGTCGCGAACAGCTGGCGGAACACCTCTGCATCGAAGCGCTCGGCGCTCACCGGCTTGTGCGAGCCGGCATTGAGCACGACCAAGCCGATCGGCCCCAGCGCCGACTCGATCGCCTCGACGGTCTTGCGGCAGGCATCGACGTCGGTCACGTCGAGGCGATAGGGGGCGATTTGCCCGCCTTTGCCTTTGGCCTCGCGGCTGAGCGCCTCCAGCGCCGCCCTGCCGCGGGCGCTGGCAGCCACAAGATAGCCCGTCGACGCCAGACGAAGCGCCAACGCCCGGCCGATGCCCGAGCTGGCACCGGTGATCCAGGCGACGCGGGCAGCGGTCTTATCCATCGGCAGACTTCAAGCTTCTAGGGGGAAGCGAGCAGAAACGCCGAGGGCGGCGGGCGCAGCACATAGTCGATCTCCGCACCGCGCGCGGCGAAGCGTAGCTTCACCCAGGCGCCGTCGGCGGTATACCAGGCCTTGAGGCCGGCATATTCGCCGTCGATCTCATAGGGTGTCGCGACCACCTCCTCGCCCCCGGCCATGATCCGCTCGGCGGGAAGCCGGCGGATCTTCACCGGCTGGACGATGCCGTAATGCAGATCGAGCAGGACGGCTTGTGAGACCAGCCGCATATCCCAGTAGCTGCTCGGCATCAGATCCGGCGGGCCGATCACCTCGCCCTCCGAGCCGGTGATCTCGATGCGGCCATTGGCCGCCTCGGCGCGGACGGCGAGCTTGCGGCCGTCATCGTTGGTTTCCGCCTCGAGCGATTGCAGCCGGCCATCTACCCAAAGCTCGGTTGCCCGGTGGACATAGCGATAAAGGACGATCGGCCCAATGCCGACGGCGAGGTCGATCGCGACCTTGACCTGCATGCGCTCGCCGTCGGGCAGAAACTCCACGCGGTGGGTGCCGATCTCGCTGCCCTGACGCAGCACGGCGAATTCCAGGACCCTTCCCGCCGGGATGGTCGCCGCCGAGGCTGGCACGCCCATGGCCAAGAGCGCGATGACGACCCCTGCCCTGATCCCGTGCTTCATGGCGATGATCCCCCGAGGCCCGCCGCGGCGGGGCGGCGTATTCGCCCGCCGGGAATGGATCCTGCCTCGAAACGGGCCAGGCAGCCAGGGCATGCGGCATCGACGGGACGCCTCCGAAGACCCACGCGCTCTTCAATACGTCGCGAACCGGCTTTCGGATCAATGCCCAGGGGATCGATGCTCCGCCACCTAGGCATTGCCCCGGACCTCGCCTATATATCTCCCGTCGGGTCCTGAGAGGTGCCATGGCTGAGCCGCTTTCCCGCCGCCATTTTCTGTCGGCCTGGTCAATATTGACGGTGGGCGCCATCGCGCGGCCGGCCGCAGCCTTGACCAACGACACGCTCTCGCCCGCGGCCCAGGCGAGCTACCTCAATGCCTGCAGCCAGCGCGAGCAGGATTTCCACAAGCAGCTCCTGGCCCAAGTCGAGGCGACGCTCGATGGCCGCCGCCTCAGCCAGGAAGAGAAGGACCGCATCCGAGCGGCGACCACCTGCCCGCTTTGCGGCTGCCCGGTCTTTGCGTCCTAGGGAGAGGGCGGCCTCAGCCCTTGGGCAACAGACATCCGCGTAGCGTGGCCACCAGGCCGCGCATGATCGAGAAATAGGCTTCAGCGGTTTCCGGCACGTTGGCGCCGAGCGCGTCGAGAACGGCGGTTCTGGCGCGCGTGCCTTCGATGATACCGCGCACCGGCGCCGGCGTCGCCTGCGGCTCGCCGAACACGCAGATGGCGCCCATCTGCATGACCTTGTCGTGCAGATCCTTGATCCGCCGTGAGCTCGGACGCTGGTCGGGTCGCGCTGTGACAGCGCCCACCGCGGTCAGCCCGTAGCGCTTTTCCAGGTACTGATAGGCGTCATGAAAGACCACGAAAGGCAGGTTGCGCACCGGCTGCGTGGCCTCGTTGAGCTCGCGATCCAAAGCTTGCAGGCGCCGCACCAAGGCCTCGGCATTGCGATGATAGATCGGCTCGCGTTCCGGATCGGCATCAGCCAATTCGTCGGCGATCGCCGCCACCATCACCTGGGCATTGGCTGGATCGAGCCAGATATGCGGGTCGGGATCCGGGTCCTCGGTCCCCGGCCCGCCCGCGCTGTTGTTGTCGGCGGTCTTGGCCTGGCGAACCAGCTCCTCATCTTCCCAGGCCGCTCCCTTGCGCGGCGGCAGCAAGGTGAGGCCGTCGATGGCGATGAGCTCGACCACCCGCGAATCCGGCGGCAGCGTCTCGAGCGAGCGGATGAGGAAGCTCTCGAGCCCCTCGCCCACGAAGAACACTACATCGGCCCGGTTGAGGGTGCGGGCTTCCGAGGAGCGCATCACATAGGTGTAGGGCGATGCCGCGCCGCGGAGGATCAGCTCCGGCTTGGCCACCCCCTCCATGACGCCGGCGACCAGCGCATGGATCGGATTGATGGTGGTGACCACCCGCAGCGGCTGCTGCGCCAACGCTATCCCCGAGCCAATGAGGCTCACGGCGCCGGCCAGGATCAGGGCGGGGAGCGCCGCAGATCGGGTCATGCAACGGCCTCCAGGGAGCGGGATCGCTCGACCGGGATTATGCTATAAACTGGAGGATCGGGCCACATGGCGCTGGCGAGCCAGGGCGGAGGCCGGTTTCCGCCGGCGAAGGCTTGCGGCTTCGCCTCCCGGCCCACATATCTTGGATCCTCATCCATGTCGCAACCCAGACGAACCGCACCGACAGCGCCCGCGAGCGACCACGACCACGGACGCTGCGTCGACGACGCGCTCGCCCGCGCCGAGGCGATTTGCGCCGGCCGGGGGGCGCGGCTGACCGAGCTTAGGCGGCGCGTGCTGCAGCTCGTTTGGCGCAGCCACGAGCCGGTCGGCGCCTATGACGTGCTGGAAGCGCTCGGCGGCGACGGTCGCCGCGCCGCCCCGCCCACGGTCTACCGGGCGCTCGAATTCCTCATCGAGCAAGGGCTCATCCATCGCATCGAGAGCCGCAATGCCTTTATCGGCTGCGCCATCCCGGATGCGCCCCATAGCGGCCAGTTCTTGCTCTGCGCCGAATGCGGCAGCGCCACCGAGCTCACCGATTCCGGCATCGAGAAGGCGGTGGCCGCGACGGCGACGCGCGAGGGATTTCGCATCCGCCGGGTGACGCTCGAGGTGGAAGGTCTCTGCCCGCGTTGCCAAGCCGGCGGGCGCAAAGCCGTGCAGACGCATTAGTACGGGATCGAGCCATGACCGAAGTGCAAATCGTACCGACCGAGCGCTTGCCGCTCTCGGTGTTGACCGGGTTCCTCGGCAGCGGCAAGACGACCTTGCTGAAGGCGCTCTTGAAGCACAAGGGCATGGAGAAGACCGCGGTGGTGATCAACGAGTTCGGCGAGGTCGGGCTCGATCACCTTCTGGTCGAGCAGGGTGCGGAAGACGTGGTCCTGCTCGACTCCGGCTGCCTCTGCTGCACGGTCAGGAGCGACCTGGTGAAGACGCTGAGGAGCCTGTTCGTGCGCCGGGTCAAAGGTGAGGTGCCGGAATTCACCCGGCTGGTGATCGAGACAACCGGTCTTGCCGATCCGGCGCCGATCCTGCACACGCTCATGAACGATCCCTTGATCGCGGCCCGCTTCCGCCTGGACGGCGTCATCTCCACCGTCGATGCGGTGCACGGCTCGGGCCAGCTCGACCAGCATCAGGAATCGGTGAAGCAGGCGGCGGTCGCTGACCGTATCGTGCTGACCAAGACCGACCTCGCCACACCCGAGGCGGTGCGCCATCTGACCCAGCGCCTGCAGCGCATCAATCCCGCGGCACCAATTAAGCCAGCGGTCCTCGGCTCGATCGAGCCGGACCAGCTTTTCGATGTCGGACTCTACGATCCGAAAACGAAGAGCCCGGATGTGCGCCGCTGGCTGAACGAGGAGGCCTATCGCGACGGACCCGACCACGACGAGCACGACCACGACCACGACCACGACCACGACCACGATCATGACCACGGCCATGGCCACGAGCATGGTCATGAGCATGAGCACGATCACGCCGACCACGATCACGGCGCCCTCGACGTCAACCGCCACGACGATCACATTCGGGCGTTCTGCCTCTCCTACGACAAACCCTTCGAATGGCCGCGCATTGCCGGCGCGCTCGATCTTCTGGCGCAGACCCATGGTCCGGTGCTGCTCCGGGTCAAAGGCATCTTGAACGTGGTGGAGAGCGAGCAGCCGGTGGTGGTGCATGGCGTGCAGCACATGTTTCACCCGCCGGCAACGCTGCCGGCTTGGCCGGACGCCGATCACCGCTCACGGCTGGTGTTCATCACCCGCGATCTCGACCGCGAGCAGCTGACCCGCACGCTGGACGCGCTGCTCGAGTCGATGGAAGCAGCAGAGTAGCGCCGCGACGAAAGACCCTCACCCTCACCCCCACCCTCTCCCGCGGTGCGGGAGAGGGAGACGAAGGGCGCGCTGTCTCATGCCCCCTCTCCCGCACCGCGGGAGAGGGCCGGGGTGAGGGTTTGAATACAGACTCTAGGGACCCGGCTGCTCGCGGCGGCGCCGGCCGAGGCCGACGGCGTCTTGCAGGCGGGCGATGCCGCTGGCACGGCTGGTGGCGCCCGGGCTGCCGGCGACGAGCCGCTTCAAGGCGCCCGAGGCCGCGACCGGGCCACCCAAGGCGTAGGTTTCGTGGTTGGCTTCGATGTCGGCGGAGCGGTAGCCGTAGTTCACCATCATGCCGGCGGACTCGACGAGACCCTTGGGCGAAGTGTCGGCGAGCCAGTTCAGCCGCTCGACGCTGGCGCCGTTGCCGAGGTGGAACCGCGCCACCGGGTCCAGCGGCTTGCCGCCCCGACGCTCCGCCAGGAGATAGACGGCGGCAAGGCGCGACAGCGGCGCCCGTAGGATTTCGGTCCACTCCGGCTTCGCGTGCCATCGCGGTTGCTCCAAGAGAGCGCGGAAATCTTCGCCCTGATCCGCCGCATGGGCCGCCTCGGAAGCAGCCACGCGCTCGTCCGTCGCCAGGTAGTCGTTCAGGTCCTCCAGGGTGAGCTTGCCGAGCCAGCGCCGGAAGCCCGGGATCGGCGACAGCGTGGCGTAGGTCTGGAGCCGCGGGAACTCCAGAGCCAGATCGTCGACCACGTTCTTGATGAGGAAGCTGCCGAAGCCGATGCCGCGAAGCCCCTCCTGGGTGTTGGAGATCGAATAGAAGATCGCGGTGTCGGCCTGCCTCGGATCCTGCAGGGGTGCCCGCTCGTCCAAGACCGCCTGAATGCTGCCGGCCATGCCGCGCACGAGTGCCACCTCGAGGAAGATCAAGGGCTCGTTCGGCATGCGCGGGTGAAAGAAGCCGTAACATCGGCGGTCGGCATCGAGGCGGTTCTTGAGATCCCCCCAAGAGCGCACCCGGTGCACTGCCTCATAGCGCGACAGCTTCTCCAGGAGCGAGGCGGGCGAGTCCCAGGTGATGCGTCGGAGCTCGAGGAAGCCAACATCGAACCATGACGCCAGCAGCGCCTTCAGGTCCAAATCCAGGCTTTCCAGCGCCGCATCGCCGTCGGCGGAGCCAAGCAGATCGGCGCGAAGATCGACGAGGAACTTCACCCCGTCAGGCAGGCTGGCGAACTGCGTGACGAGGCGCACCCGCGGCGCCAGCATGGCGAAGCGTAAGGCGCGTTCCGCCTCCAGGCGCTCGACCTCGTCCGTGGAGGCGACGTAGCTCTCGACCGCGCGGCCGAGCTCGTTGGTATCGAGGGCGAAGTCGGTGGCGAGGATCTTGAGGAAGCGCTTGCGCCCTTCGGTGCTGAGCCCGAGATAGGCGCCGCCCAGCTCGGCCGCCCGGGCGCGGGCGGAGACCTCTCCGCCCTTGGCATCGAGGCACTCGCGGAATTGCGTGCGGATCGTCTCGGCGTCGTCCTCGCTCACGCCGGGATCGCGGATACGGCGCTCGGCGAAGCCGGCCCGCTCGGCCAAGTCGCGCCACATGCTGCTCAAATTGGCGAGCGTGCGGTCGAAGAAATCCGGCGTCTTCGCGCTCATGGCAATCCGTGGCATCGCCTGGTGGCTGCTGTCGCGGGCCAGCCTATCGCGGATCGGCTTCTCCTGTCAGCGGCCACGAGCGCGCGAATTTTGCATGGCTGCAATCGCAGGTGCGGCGCATCGGCGGCATTGATCGGAGCGGTCGTTGCAGGCAGGTTTGCGCGCTTGCGGCCGCCCCGTCGAGGATCATGGACAGCGGCACGGGAACGATGGACGGCTCGCAATGAAGCTCCGCGACCTGGCGCTGGTTCTCCTGATCAACCTCATCTGGGGCCTCACCTTCATTGCCGGCAAGATCGGGCTCGGCGAATTGCCGCCGGTATGGTTCACCGGCCTCCGCTTCGCCATTCTCCTCGTAGCGCTGGCGCCGATGCTTCGCATCGTGCCGCAACAGATGCCGCGCATTCTCGCGGTGGCGCTGTTCTCCGGTGCCTTGCATTTCAGCCTGATGTACTCCGCGCTCAAGCTTGCGGCGGACGTCTCGACCGTGGCGATCGTCTCGCAGCTGGCCCTGCCCTTGGCCGTAATCCTGGCGGTGGTAATGCTGAGAGAGCGCATCTCCCTCCTCCGTCTCCTCGGCATGGTTGCGGCGTTTGCCGGCGTGGTCGTGATCGGCTTCGATGCGCGCGTCTTCGGCTACATCGCCGCGGTCTTGCTGGTGATCGCCGCCTGCCTATCGATGGCGTTCGCCCAGATCCTCATGCGCGGCCTCCGGAACGTCGGGGTGTTCAACCTGCGGGCATGGGTGGCGCTGGTCTCGGCGCCAATCCTGCTGTTGCTGTCGCTGGGACTCGAGACCGGGCAAGTCCAGGCGATGCGCGATGCCTCGCCGTTGGCCTGGGCGGCGCTCGCCTACACGGCGATCGGCTCGTCCCTCATCGGCTTCGGCGGCATGTACTATCTCTTGAAGCGCTATCCCGTTTCCTTGGTCACACCGCTCTTCCTGCTGGCGCCCATCTTCGCTGTCATCGCCGGTATCACCCTCCTCGGCGATGTGATCACGCTTCGGATGATGGTCGGCACCGTGGTGACCCTGGCGGGCGTTCTCGTCATCACCCTCGCCCGCAATCTCTCCCCCGGCGCCTCCGCCTGACGCGGCTCGGCTTCCGCGTCATGCCGGCAAGCGATCGAATAGGATCGTCGGCTTCTCCTTGTAGGTGGTGCGCTCGAATAGGCGGTAGCCGCATTTCTCCGCGACGCGGATGGAGGCGAGGTTATCGGGGCGGATCATGCAGACGGTCCTGGCGGCAGCGAAGTGCCGGTCGCCCCAGGTGCCGGCGGCGCCGACCGCCTCGGTGGCGAAGCCCGCGCCATGCGCCCACCGGGCGAAGGCCCAACCGATCTCGGGCATGCCGTTCAGCGACGGCTTGATGTCGCGTCGATAGTCGGCAAAGCCGACCTCACCCATGAACCGGCCGGATACCTTCTCCTCGACCACCCAGAAGCCGAAGCCGAGCCATGCCCAATGCCCGGCGTAGCGCAGGAGCCGGGTCCAGACTTCTTCCCCGGTGAAGGGCTTGCCGCCGATAAAGCGCGTCACCTCCGGATCGGCCCACATGGCCAGGCAGGCCTCGAAGTCCTGGACGCGATGGCCGCGTAGGGTGAGGCGCTGGGTTTCGATGGTGGGGACACAGGGCGACACGGGAGGGATGCCTCGCTTTCAAGGGGTAAGATCGGCGACCGACACTACAGGCCGAGATAGGCCTCGCGCACGCGGTCGTCGCGCAGCAATGCATCGGCCGGGCCTTGCATGGCGATGCGGCCGTTCTCCAGCACATAGGCGTGGCGCGCCAGTCTGAGCGATGCGGCGACGTTCTGCTCGACCAGCAGAACCGTCAGCCCCTCCGCATTGAGCCGCCTGATGACGCGGAAGACTTCTTGGACGATGGCGGGGGCGAGACCCAGGGACGGCTCGTCGAACATGATGAGCTCGGGTTGGCCCATCAGGCAGCGGCCGATCGCCAGCATCTGCTGCTCGCCGCCCGACAGCGTGCCGGCGATCTGGCGGCGGCGCTCCAAGAGCCGCGGAAACAGCTCGTAGACCTGGCTCAGCATGGCCGCGGCACCGCTGCGGGCCCGCGGGATTGCGGCACCCAGATCGAGATTGTCGGCGACGCTGAGGGAGGGGAAGATCTGGCGACCCTCCGCGACTTGGCCGATGCCGAGATTGCACACACGGTGGCTCGGCCAGCCGGTGATGTCCTCGCCGCCGAAGCTGATGCGGCCCTTTGTCGGGGCCGCCATGCCGGCGATCGCGTGGATGAGCGAGCTCTTGCCGGCGCCGTTCGAGCCGATGATGGCGACGATCTCGCCTGGCTCGATGCGGAGCGAGACCCCGTCCAGCGCCTGGGCGTCGCCGTAGTGGAGATCGAGCCCGACCACTTCCAGAGGTGCCTTCATGCGAGCGCCTCTTGGCCCAGGTAGCACTCGAGCACGGCCGGATCGCGCACGACGTCCTCGGGCCGCCCCTCGCTGATCTTCTCGCCGTGATTGAGCACGATCACCCGCTGGGCCAGCTGCATGACCGCGCGCATGACATGCTCGATCAGGAGGATGGTGAGCCCGGTTCGGCGATTGAGCTCGGCCAGCATGGCGACCATACGATCGGTCTCGGTCGGGCGCAGTCCGGCCATCACCTCATCCAAGAGCAGGAGCCGCGGCCGCGTCGCCAGGGCGCGTGCCAGCTCCAAGCGCTTGCGATCGGCAAGCGTCAGGCTCACCGCCAGGCGCCGGGCCTTGTCCTCGAGCTCGAGCAACGCCAGCAAGCGCCGGGCTTCCTCGCGGGCGGCAGCGACCGTGGGGCTCCATTTGAGCGCGCCGATCAGCACATTGTCCTCGACCGAGAGCTGGGCGAAGGGCCGCACGAGCTGAAAGGTTCTGGCGATCCCGGCCTGGCAGACCTGGTGCGGGGCAAGCCCGCGAAGGCTGAGCTCGTCGAGCCGGATCTCGCCCGCATCGGCGGCCAGCGCGCCGGCAATGATATTGAAGAGCGTGGTCTTGCCGGCACCATTGGGACCGATCAGCGCCACAACCGCGCCCGGCTCGATCTCGAAGCTGACGCCGTCGACCGCGATCAAGCCGCGGAAGCTCTTGGAGACGCCGGCAAGCCGGAGCAGGAGCTCACTCATCCTGAGGAGGCTCCAGGCCCAAGCGCCGTCTCAGCCAAGGCCAGACCCCTGTCGGCAAGACCATGATCACCAGCAGCAGGACGAGGCCTTGGATGATCTGCTTGGCGCCCGGAAGCGCCATGCCCGTCGCCTCCAAGGCCCAGGTCGTCGCCCGACCCAGTAGGGTCAAGAGAAAGGCGCCGACGACCGGTCCAAACAAGGTGCCGATGCCGCCGACGATGGGGGCGAGGATCGCCTCGATCGACCGCTCCGTCGAGAAGATCTGCTCGGGATAGAGCGTGTTGTAGTAGAAGGCGTAGAACACCCCGGCGAGCGAGGTCATCGCCGCCGACAGCGCAACCGCGATGAGGCGGTAGCGGAAGATGTCGATGCCCATCGCTGCCGCCGCCTCGGGATCCTCGCGGATGGCAAGCCAGTAGTAGCCGACCCTGCTGGTCAAGAGCGCATGGCAGAGGAGGAACGCGCCGGCGTTGAGGGCCAGCAAGAGATAGTAGAACATCGATGGCGGCCCCCTGAGCGCCAGGGGATCGAGCGCGCCGTGCTGGACCGGGAGGAAGAGCCCGCTCGCACCGCCGACCCAATCCAGATGATCGAAGAGGATGCGGGTGAACTCCGCAAAGGCGATGGTCAGCAGCGCGAAATACACACCCTTGACGCCGAAGCGGAATCCCAACCCGCCCACCACCAGGCCGGCCAGCGCCGCGAGAGCCATCCCGACGAACAGCCCGAGCGTGGGCGCCACGCCCCAACGCACGAACAACGCCGCCGAGACATAGGCCCCGAGGCCGAGATAGAGCGAATGGCCGAGGGAGAGCTGACCGGCAAAGCCGGTCATCACGTTCCAGGCCTGGCCGACATAGGCGAAGTAGAGGACGAGGATCAGCACCGATAAGAGATACGAGTCGAGCAGCAACGGGGCCACCAGCATCGCGGCCGCGAACAATGCGAGCGCACGAAGTTGAGCCGGCGGCGTTCGGGTTCGCGCCATCAACTCCGCCGGCCCATGATCCCGCTCGGCCGGAACAGGAGCACAACGATCAACAGACCGAAGCTCACCATGCTCTTGGCCGAAGGCGAGAAGAGAAAGCCGGATACGGCCTCCGATACGCCGATGAGCACGCCGCCGATCAAGGCACCGGTCATGCTGCCGAGGCCGCCGATGATGACGATGACGAAGGCGAGCAGGGTGAATTGCGGGGCCAGCATCGGCGTCGCGTCCAAGAGCAGGACCATGAGCGAGCCGGCGGCCCCCACGCATGCGGCACCCAAGCCGAAGGTGAGCGCGTAGAGGCGCTTGATGTCGAGGCCGATGACGGTGGCGCCGAGGAGATTGTCAGCGGACGCGCGGATCGCCTTGCCCAAAATGGTGCCATGGAAAAAGAGGAAGAGCAGACCGGCCAGCGCGATCGCGGCCAGCGCGGCATAGACCCGCACCTTGTCGAGGAGCAACGGCCCGACTTCGAAGGCGTCGTAGGCATAGGGAAGGTTCACGTGCCGCGCATCGGGACCGAAGGCCAGTAGCAGCAGGTTCAAGACGATGATGCTGACCGCCAGCAGCAGCACGAACTGCTCATGCTCCGGGCGGCCGATGAAGGGGTTCACCACCCAGCGCTGCAGCTGGTAGCCGACGACGAAGAGGGCGGCCGCCACCACCGGCAAGGCCCAGAGGGGGTCGATGCCGGTCCAATGGGAGAACCAGAACGCGGCGAACATCGCCATCACGGTGAGCTCGCCATGGGCGAAGTTCACCACCCGGACCACGCCGAAGATGACCGAGAGCCCGAGCGCCATCAGCCCGTAGACGAGGCCGGTCAAGATCCCGGTCGCGACGATGTTCAGATAGAAGGAGACGGGCATCCACTCGTCATACGCGGGCTTGACCCGCGTATCCATTTCTTGTCTCGGCGATCAGCAGCACGATGGACCCCCGGGTCAAGCCCGGGGGTGACGATGAAATGCGGTCCATCGTGGCGGTGCTGGCGCTATCCGCGCTCGCGCCAGCCGGGCATCGGGAAGACCGGGGCCCTGACCGCCGCCTCCTTGGGCAGCACGACGGTGGGGGTGAGCGCGTGGTTCTGCACGGCGGCCGAACCGATGGCGTTGTTCTGGCCCTTCTCATCGAAGCGGATCGGGCCGCCGACCAGCATGTGGTCGGCGATGTTGGTCTGGCGGAGCGCTTCGGCGATCGCCTTCGGGTCGGTGGAGCCGGCGCGCTTCTGCGCTTCGGCCGCGATGAGGATCGCCTCGAAGGTGAAGCCGACATTGAAGGCATCGGTCTCGAAGCGATTCTTCGGGAACGCCTTCTTGAAGGCGGCCTCGACGGCCTTGGTCATCGCCGCGGTGGCGCTGGGCCAGGGCACGTTGGAAACGCAGAAATTCGCGTAGCCGCCGAGCGCCTGGTAGAACTCGTCGTCATACATGCCGGGGCTGCCCGGGCTGACGATGCCCATGGGCTCGTAGCGCTGCTTCACCATCTCGCGGATGAGACGGATCGCATCGCCGGCCCGCGTGGTGACCATCACCAGCTCGGCCCCGCTCGCCTTCGCCTTGGCGATCTCCACGGACAGATCCTGCGCCTTCGGGTCATAGGCGATGGTCTCGACGATCGGGAACGGCATCGACAAGGTCGGGAACAGCCGATCGATGGCCGCACGGTTCGCTTGGCCGAAGGTGTCGTTGGCATGGATGTAGACGGCACTCTTCGGCGTCTTCCCCGTCGCCTGAAACAGGTCCTTCATGAGATTGAGGCCGTTGCGGATCAAGGTCGGGCTGGTGGGGAAATTGCGGAAGGTGAACTTGTAGCCCTGATCGGTGATCTTCGGATCGGCGGCGACGTTGATGACGAAGGGCACCCCATGCTGCTCGGCGGCTTGCGCGATGGCGCCGCTGGCCCCGGAATCGAAGGCGCCGACCAGCACCTTGGCGCCGTCATTCACCAGCTTCTCCGCCTGGGTGCGGGCGATATCGACATTCGATTCGAAGTCGACGCTAGCCACCTCGACGCGGTAGCCCATGTCGGCGAGTACGCCGGGCGCGATCTCGGCTCCGCGCTGGCAGGATTGTCCGGCCTGGGCGAGAAAGCCGGAGCGCGGCAACAGCACGCCGACCTTGAGGACTGGCGCCTGGGCGCGGGCCGGCCGAAACGGCACGCCCTGGAGCGCCAGGGCGGCGACGGCGCCGGCGCTGAAGGCGCGGCGCGTGGGCTGGAAGCGGGTGGGTCGGGTGGGTCGCGTGGGTCGTGCGGGCATTGAGTCCTCCATGGCACCGGAGCCTATGCATCTGCGGGCGAAGTCTAATGACCGCTCAGCGGCCTCACAAGCAAGCCGAATTGCGCCAGGGCGATCCTTGCTCCCTCGCATTCAGGTTCGTATCCTGGCCCCAGCTGGGGAGGGATGTCCTTGAAAACCGTCGCCACGCTGCCGCATCGGGTGCGTCTGATCGAGAATGTGTTCATTCCGGCCGCCGACGGCGCCCGGCTGGCAGCAAAGTTCTGGCTGCCGGAGGACGCGGAAGCAAAGCCGGTACCGGCGCTCCTCGAATACATCCCCTACCGCAAGCGCGACTTCACCGCCCAGCGCGACGAGCAGACCCATCGCTATCTGGCCGGGCACGGCTATGCCTCGGTGCGCATCGACTGCCGCGGCGCCGGCGATTCCGATGGCGTCATGCTGGACGAGTATCTGAAGCAGGAGCACGACGACGCGCTCGATGCGATCGCCTGGCTCGCCCGGCAGAGCTGGTGCACGGGGCGCGTCGGCATGTTCGGCGGCTCCTGGGGCGGGTTCAATTCCCTGCAGGTGGCCGCACGCCGGCCGCCGGCGCTCCGCGCCATCATCACCGTGGTCTCCACCGACGACCGCTATGCCGACGACATGCACTACATGGGCGGCGCGCTGTTGAACGACATGCTGTCCTGGGGCCAACAGTTCTTCGCCCAGCGCGGCCGACCACCGGATCCGGCCATCGTCGGCGAGCGTTGGCGGGAGATGTGGTGTGAACGTCTGGATGCGCTGGAGCCGCAGATCGCCACCTGGCTCGCCCACCAGCACCGCGATGGGTTCTGGAAGCATGGCTCGGTGTGCGAGGACTTCTCCCAGATCCAATGCCCGGTCTATGCCATCGGCGGCTGGGCCGACGGCTATTCGAACGCCGTCTTCCGCCTGCTCAAGGGCCTGACCGTACCGCGAAAGGGTCTCGTCGGGCCCTGGGGCCATGGCCGGCCGCATTTCGCGCTCCCCGGACCGCTGATCGGCTATCTGCAGGAATCCCTCCGCTGGTGGGACCATTGGCTGAAGGACCGGGACACCGGCATCATGCAGGAGCCGATATTGCGGGCCTGGCTGCAGGAGAGCGTGCCGCCCCGCGCCTTCTACGACATGCGGCCGGGAAGCTGGATCGGCGAGCCGTCTTGGCCGTCGCCCAACATTGCCGAGCGCCGCTTCGTCCTGGCTCCGGGTGGACTCGTGGAATCGAAAGCGGCGGATACGCCGATGCCGATCCGCTCGCCGGAATCCCTCGGCATCGCTGGCGGGGAATGGTGTCCCTTCGGCGTGGGCGGCGTCGGACCGGAGATGCCGTTGGATCAGCGCATCGACGACGGCGGCTCTCTCAATTTCGATACGGCACCGCTGTCGGAGCCGATGTCGATCCTGGGCGCGCCGGTCGCTGCGCTGGAGCTGCAGTCGGACAAGCCCAGGGCCATGGTGGTGGTTCGCCTGTCGGACATCGCTCCGGACGGTGCCGCCACGCGAGTCAGCTACGGGGTGCTCAATCTCGCCCACCGCGAGAGCCATGAGCGGCCGACGGCGATCGAGCCCGGGCGGCGTATCCCTGCGCGCGTCGCCTTGAACGACATCGCGCACACCTTTCCCCGCGGGCACCGGCTGCGCCTATCGATCTCGACCGCCTATTGGCCGATCGTCTGGCCGTCGCCCGATGGAGCGATCCTGACCGTGCTCGCGGGCGCCAGCACATTCCTCTTGCCGGTGCGCAAACCGCGGGCCGCCGACAAAGCCCTGACCCCCTTCGGCGAGGCCGAGGGCGTACCGCCGCTCGCGGTCACGGTCTTCCGCCCGGGCAAGATCGAGCGCACGATCCGCCGCGACGTCGCCACCGGCGAGGTCATCTATCGCATCGATCGGGACGATGGCCGGGTCAGGCTGGAATCCGCCGGCACGATCCTGGAGACGGTGAAGAGCACCGACTATCGCGTGCGCGACGACGAGCCGCTTTCGGCCCGATCGGAGATTGCCGTCACCTTCCGCATGGAGCGCGCCGACTGGCGAGCAACGGTGGCGACCAAGGTGGTCTTGACCGGCGACGCCTCGCATTTCCGGCTGATGACCGACCTCGACGTCTATGACGGCGAGGCGCGCATCCATTCCCGAAGCTGGGACCAGCGGATCAAGCGCGATCTCGTCTGAGGCGAAGGACGGCGGGGCCCGATCGGCCGGACCCCGCCGAAGTTTGCGCATGAACGAGCGAAATTGCCGCCGAAGCGCTATGCTAGGCCGAACTTGCTGAACAGCACCCGCTGCCCGTCCGGCGAGAGCGCCGGTTTGATGCCGTTGCGGCACAACGCGGCGCTGACACCATGGGTCAGGAACACGTAGGACCCGGATTCCTCCATCAGCGTCTGCATGCGCTGATACATCCGGTCGCGCTTGGCGCGATCTTGCTCGCTCAGCGCGGCGACGTGCAGATCGTCGAACTCCTTGCTGCTGAGCCGCTCCCAGTTCCATTCGCCGATTTGGCTGGTGACGTACCAGGCCGTGGCCCATGAGGGATCGGGCTGCATGCTGAAGCGCACGATGTGCAGGGCCATCTTTTTCCACCCGCCGCTCTTGTCGCTGGCCAGCGCCTTTTGGGCACCGGCATCGAAGGGGGTGACTACGGCGGTGATGCCGATTTGGGCGAGGCTGGCGGCAACGACTTGGGCGGCGCTAATGAACTCCGCCGAGTTGCGCACGCCGATGTCGGTCTTGAAGCCATTGGGATAGCCGGCCTCGGCCAGCAACTGCTTGGCCTTGGCGAGATCCGGCTTCTCCACCAGATTCCGCGGGCGATGGCCGATGAGACCGGGCGCAATGACGCCCGTCGCTCGAGTGACGGCCCCAAAGAAGGCGCCTTCCAGCACGGAATCCACATCCACCGCGAGTTGAACGGCCTTGCGCACGCGGATGTCCTTGAAAATTCCATCTTCGCTTTGCATGCCGAGCCACCAGAAGGCGAGCGACGGTTTGACGATCAGCGTGGATCCGGTCGGGGGCTTTGCCTTGAGCCGAGGAACCGCGGAGGCGGGTAGTTGCGGCGTGAAATCGAGCTCTCCCGCTTGATGGGCCACTTCCGCCGCATTGGCATCGACGATGCTGATGTAGTGGATCTCATCGAAGACCGGCTTGGGACCGGTCCACAGCGGGTTGCGTTCGAGAATGACGATCCGGCGTGTCTCGAATTTCTGAATCCGATAGGGCCCGGAGACGGCGGGGACCGACGTCGTGATACGCTGGCCGTCCAGCTTCTCCACGGCCTTCTTGCAGAGGATCACCCCGGAGCCGGACGGCAGCGTCGACTCCCACAGCGGCATGAACGGCTCTTTCATCACGATCACGCCGGAATGGGTGCCGGTGACCTCCACCTTGTCGAGCTTTTCCCAATCCACGCGATAGGCGGCCTTCATGTCCGGATTGGCGATCCGCTCGTAGGAGAATTTGACGTCTTCCGCCGTCACCTCGCCGAATCCATTCGACCAGGCGATGCCCGGCTTCAGCTGAAAGCGGATGTGGGTCGGCGATTCCTGAACGATCTCGGTTGCGTACTCCTTCTCCCAGCCCCACTCGTCTCCGGCCTTGACGGTGATGAGGCCGCCGCAAAGGCAGCGCATGATGTCGTCCTCGATCGCTCCGAGGCGGTTCGCCGGGTCAAGGATTCCGGGATTCCCATAGGCGCGAACACGAAGAACCTTGGTCGATTGCGCGAGGGCATTGGTGTTCGGCGACAATCCCGCCAAGGCGCCGGCTGCGGTGCCGGTTTGCAGGAAGCGCCGCCGAGATAGGGTGTTCCACGACATGACTTCCTCCCGATATGGTTCAGACGCCGAGTCGGCCTCCTAGCGAGGGGTACGGACGCGCGTTTTTCTTGAATTCCGAGCTTCGGCGGCAAGCAATTCTGACATGTCCGCGCCGGCAGGAGAAGCCGAGCACCTGCCGGCACCGCCGTTGCTTGCCGTCCGCAAGGGCTTAGGATGGGACGTCACCCCTTGGGAGTCCCGGCATGCGCATCTTGGTGATCAACCCCAATACGACCGCATCGATGACCGCCAGCATCGGGGCGGCAGCGAGCGCTGCAGCTGCGTTCGGCACCGAGATCGTCGCCGTCAACCCCAAGGACGGTCCGGTGTCGATCGAAAGCCAATATGACGCGGCCTATGCGGTGCCCGGCATGCTGGAGCTCATCCGCGACGGCGAGGGCCAAGGCTATGACGGCTACGTCATCGCCTGCTTTCGCGATCCTGGGCTGGAAGCCGCGCGCGAGATCGCCGCCTCTCCGGTGGTCGGCATCGCCGAGGCGGCCATGCACATGGCGAGCCTGATCGCCGACGGCTTCTCCATCATCGCCACGCTGCCGCGCTCGGTCGCGGTGCAGCAGGCACTGGCGCGCCGATACGGCTTCGAGCGGCATCTCAGGAGCGTGCGCGCCGCCGGCGTGCCGGTCCTGGACCTGGAGGATGCGCATTCCGGGGCCGCCGACAAGGTGAAGCGGGTGGTCGAGGAAGCGATCACCGTCGACGGCGCCGAGGCGGTGCTGCTGGGCTGCGCCGGCATGGTCGATCTGGCCCAGCGCCTCAGCGAGGAGACCGGCGTTCCGGTGCTGGACGGCGTCAGCGCGGCCGTCAAGCTGGTCGAGGCCATGGCCGGGCTCGGCCTCAAGACCAGCAAGGCCCGTTCCTATGGGAGCCCGCGGGCCAAGCCCTATGCCGGCCGCTACGCCGCCGCGGCACCCGGGGGTGGATTTTGGGAGGGGGTGGTCCCTACCCCCTCCCCGACCCTCCCCGGCACGCCGCCGGCGAAGGCAGCAGAGTAGCGTTGACTCCGAACCCTCGCCCGCGATGCAGGAGAGGGGTCAACGATGTCGTTTCCGGCGCCCTCTCCCGCACCGCGGGAGACGGTCGGGGTAAGGGTCTTATTTCTGCGGCACGTAGCCGGGAAAGCCGGGAGTGCCGTAGCCGGGGAAGATCTCGACGCTGGCCGAGCCCGGCGGCGGCTTCATCCCGAACCATTTCTCGTAGATGACGGCGAGCGCGCCGTCCTTCTTCATGCTTTCCAGGATGAGGTCGACCTTGTTGCGGAAGGCCACGTCGTCGTGGCGAAAGGCGAGCGCGTAGACGCGATCGGCCGCCATGGTCAAGCCGACCCGGATCCGCTTCTCCTGCTGGGCCGCATAGAGGGCCCGCGGCAGGTCGAGGATGGCGGCGGCGGCCTGGGTCGAGAGGACGGCGCCGACCACGTCCTCGGTGCGGTCGAAGCGGACGATCTGGAATCCCAGCTTCGGGCCGTTCTCGCTGGCCCAGGTGTCGCCCTGGCCGCCCTTCAAGGCGGCGACGGTCTTGCCTTTGAGCGCGTCCGGGCCGTTCATCTCCGCCTCGCCCGCCCAGACCAGAACGCCGAGGCCGGTGGTCATATAGGGCTCGCTGAACAGCATTTGGCCGGCGCGCTCCTCGGTGACGACCGTCGCGGCCACAACGAACTCGTAGCGCTTGGCGGCGAGCCCGGCGAAGATCCCGGAAAACCGCTGATCGCTGATCTCGTAGCCTGGGCGCCCCAGCCGCCGGGCAAGCTCGGCGGCAAGATCGATGGAAAACCCGGTCAGGGTCCCGTCGGCCTGGCGCATGGCGAAGGGCGCGAACCCCACATCGGCGGCCACCAGCAAGGGTTTTTCGGGATTGGGGTCGACCGGCTCCGGGGTCTGAGCGCCGGGCTTACCCGGGCCCAGCACCAGGAACGCTAGGCCGAGGAGCAGCGGCAAGAAGCCTCTTGAGCCGCGGAACTGAGCGATCGATGCGGCGCCGGCGGTCATTCCGGTGGCGCCGTCGCGCCGGTTTGCTGGGTGATGATGCCGTAATGCTCGACTCGCCGGTGCTTGGCGAAGTTGAAGATGGTCTCCTTGCCCATGCGCGCCTGATCGAGATCGCAGTCGTGGACGACGAGCTCGTCGCCGAGGGTCGCGACCTGGGCCACGATCTCGCCCGAGGGCTGAATGATGCAGCTGCCGCCGATCATGCCGACACCCTCTTCCACTCCCGCCTTGGCCACGCCCACCACCCAGGTGGAGTTTTGATAGGCGCCGGCCTGCATGGTCAGGTGGTTGTGGAACATGCGGAGATGGTTGGGCTCGAATGCGGCAGTATTGCGGTCGGGCGTGTTGTAGCCCAGCAACACCAGCTCGACGCCCTTCAGGCCCATGACGCGGAAGGTCTCGGGCCAGCGGCGATCGTTGCAGATGCACATGCCGATCACGGCCCCTTGGCTGCGCCAGACCGGAAATCCCAGGTCGCCGACCTCGAAGTAGCGCTTCTCCAGGTGCTGCCAGGGCCGCTCGGGCTCGAATTCCATGTGCCCGGGCAGATGCACCTTGCGGTACTTGCCGACGATGCGGCCCGCCTCGTCGACCAGGATCGCCGTGTTGAAGCGCCGCGTGCGGCCGCCCTCGCGGGTGAGCTCGGCAAAGCCGAGGTAGAAACCCATCCGGTAGTCGCGGGCGGCCTCGAACAACGGCCGGGTCGCGGCACTCGGCATCTCCCACTCGAAGAAGGCATCGATCTCCGCCTGGTCGGTCATGTACCAGCGCGGGAAAAACGTGGTGAGTGCCAGCTCCGGGAAGACGATGAGCCGGCACCCCTTGCCATGGGCGGCGGCCATGAGGTCGAGCAGGCGCTTGACCACGCTCTGGCGCGGCTCGGCCCGGGCGATGGGCCCGAGCTGGGCCGCGCCGACGGTGAGGATGCGGGCCATTCAACCCCCTCCCGCGGACAACATCCGGCCGGCCACGGCATCGAAGCCCTCGGTCAGGCGGCCCAAAGGCTTCGCCGACGTCGGCAGGGCGCAGCGCTGGAATTGTCCGCGGCCGCGTGCCTCCACCACCTTGCCACCCTCGGCGACGATTTCGCCGCGGGACAGCACCACCACCGGCCAACCCGTGAGCTGCATGCCCTCATAGGGGGTGTAGTCCATGGCGTCGTGAAGCATGCTTTGGCTCACCGTCACCTGCTTCTTCGGGTCCCAGAGCGCGATATCGGCATCCGAGCCGACGGCGATGGTGCCCTTGCGCGGGTAGAGCCCGTAGAGCTTGGCCGCATTGGTCGCGGTCAGCGCCACGAAGCGGTTGAGATCGATGCGCCCGCGCCCCACACCCTCGGAGAACAACAGCGGCAAGCGCAGCTCTATTCCCGGCACCCCGTTCGCCACCACCTTGAACGGCGCATTGGTGCCGTGGTGCTTCTTGCCCTCGCTGCCTTCGTAGCGATAGGGCGCGTGATCGGAGGAGACGACCTGAAAGACGCCGGTCGTCAGCCCGTTCCACACCGCCTCCTGGCTAGCACGGTCGCGGGGCGGCGGGCTGCACATGCATTTCGCTCCCTCGAAGCCGGGCTTGTCGAGATCGTCGGCGGTCAGGAACAGGTATTGGGGACAGGTCTCGGCATAGATGCGGAGCCCCTGGGCCTGCGCCCAGCGGATCTCCTCGATGGCATCGCGGTGGGAGACATGCACGATCAGGATCGGCACGTCGACCAGTTCCGAGAGCGCGATCGCCCGGTGCGTCGCCTCGCGCTCGGCCAGCCCGGCATGGGCGACGGCGTGGTATTTCGGCTCGGTATGGCCGGTCGCCAACAGCCGGTCGGTCAGCCACTGGATGACGTCGTGGTTCTCGGCATGCACCATGACGAAGGCGCCCTCGGAGCGGGCGAGCGCCAGCACCTCCAAGACCTGGCGGTCATCGAGCCGGAGCGACTCGTAGGTCATGTAGATCTTGAACGAGGTGTAGCCGTCCTTGATCAAGGCCGGGAGCTCCTGACCCAGAACCTCCGCGGTCGGATCGGAGATGATCATGTGGAAGGCATAATCGATGACCGCCTTCGGCTGGGCCAGCGCATGGTAATCGTTCACCGTCTGCCTGAGCGACATGCCGCGATACTGCGCGGCGAAAGGAATGATGGTGGTGGTGCCGCCGCCGGCCGCCGAGCGGGTGCCGGTGTAGAAATCATCCGCGGTCCTCACCCCCGAAGAGGAGATCTGCTCGATATGGCAGTGGCCGTCGATGCCACCGGGGAGCGCCAGCAGGCCGCTGGCGTCGATCTCCCGGAGGCCGCGCTCAAGCCCCTCGCCCAAGGCGGCGACACGGCCGGCGCGGATGCCGATATCGGCGGTGACCGTATCGGCGGCCGTGACCACCGTGCCGTTGCGGATGACGAGATCGAAAGCGGCCATGGTCAAGGCTCCAAAGTGAGGGCAACTCAGCCTGCCGGGTGAGGTTTCCGCTTGCCGTAGATCGCTTCCAGCCGCGGCAGGTAGGCCTCCGCCGCGGCCCCTTTGCGCGCTGCCGGCGGCGTGATCGGCGGAATCTCCCGCCAGAAATGGCAAGCGACCCGATCGCCGCCGCCGATCTCATCCAGGTGCGGCTCCTCGATGCGGCAGCGTTCGCGCGCATGCGGGCAGCGCGTATGGAAGCGGCAACCCGAGGGCGGATTGAGCGGGCTCGGCACGTCGCCCTCGAGGATGATGCGGTCGCGGGGCGCCGTCGGGTCCGGCACCGGGATCGCCGAGAGCAGCGCCTGGGTGTAGGGATGCTTCGGGTGGCGGTAGAGCTCGCGCTTGGCCGCGAGCTCGACGATCTTGCCGAGATACATGACCGCCACCCGGCTGCTCACATGCTTCACCACCGCCAGGTCATGGGCGATGAAGAGATAGGAAAGCCCGAAGCGATCCTGCAGATCCTGCAGCAGGTTCACGACCTGCGCCTGCACCGAGACGTCGAGGGCCGAGACCGGCTCGTCGCAGATCACCAGCTTCGGCTGCACGGCCAGGGCGCGCGCCACGCCGATGCGCTGGCGCTGGCCACCGGAGAATTCGTGCGGATAGCGCTCTTCATGCCAGCTCGACAGGCCGACCAGCTCCAAGAGCTCGCGCACGCGCTGGCGGCGCTCGCCGGCATTGCCGAGCCCGTGGATCCGGAGCGGCTCGGCGATGACGTCGCCCACGGTCATGCGCGGGTTGAGCGAGGCGTAGGGATCCTGAAAGATGATCTGCATCTCGCGCCGGAGCCGGCGCAGCTCGGTCTTGCCGAGCGCAAAGACATCGCTGCCGTCGAAGGTGACGCTGCCTTGGGTGCGGTCGATCAATCTCAAGATCAGCCGCCCGGTCGTCGACTTGCCGCAGCCGGACTCGCCCACCAGCGCCAAGGTCTCGCCGGCATCGAGGTCGAAGCTGACGCCGTCCACCGCCTTGACCGATCCCTGCTGGCGCGACAACAGGAGCCCGCGCCTGACCGGGAAATGCTTCACCAGATCGCGGACCGACAGGATGGGTCGAGCGGCGGCGGTCATGACGCGGTGGCACCGAACATTGGGCTGCGCGAACCACCCCCTCCCCAACCCTCCCCCCTCAAGGGGGAGGGAGTAGAAGGTAGGTCTCCGCTTCGATTCCCTCCCCCCTTGCGGGGGAGGGTTAGGGAGGGGGGTATGGCGGACATTGACTGGTCCTACGCCACATGATGCTCGAGCGGCGCCTTCCAGCAGGCGGCGCGGTGGCCGGGCTTGATCTCGACCAAGGGCGGTTCCTCGGCGCGGCAGCGATCGTCGGCCAAGGGACAGCGCGGATTGAACTTGCAGCCGGCCGGCATGGCACGCGGATTGGGCACCGTGCCGGAAATCGTCGCCAGACGATCCTCCTCGACCGCGAGCTTGGGAATGGAGCCGAGCAGGCCCAAGGTGTAGGGATGCTGCGGATCGCTGAAGAGGGTGCGCACATCGGCCTGCTCAACGATGCGGCCGGCATACATCACCACGACGGCATCGGCCATCTCGGCCACCACGCCCAAGGAATGGGTGATCAGCATGATGGCGGTGCCGGTCTCCTCCCGGATCCGACGCATGAGATCCAGGATCTGCGCCTGGATGGTCACGTCGAGGGCGGTCGTGGGCTCGTCGGCGATGAGCAGCATCGGCTCGCAGGCCAGCGCCATGGCGATCATCACGCGTTGGCGCATGCCGCCCGACATCTGATGCGGATAGTCTTCGATGCGCCGCTCCGGCGAGGGAATGCGCACCAGACGCAGCATCTCGATGGTTCGCGCCCGAGCCTCGCCATGGCTCACATCGCGGTGGAGCTGGATCCCCTCCATGATCTGCTGGCCCACGGTGTAGACTGGGTTGAGCGAGGTCATCGGCTCCTGGAAGATCATCGAGAGCTTGTTGCCGCGCAGGTGGCGCAGCTCCGCCTGGCTCTTGCTCAAGAGCTCATCGCCCTCGAACAGCACCCGGCCGCCGGCGATGCGCCCTGGAGGCTGCGGCACCAGCCCCATGATCGACAGCGCGGTGACACTCTTGCCGCATCCGGATTCGCCGACGATGCCGAGCGTCTCGCCCCGGGCGAGATCGAAGCTGACGCCGTCGACGGCACGGAACTCCCCGGCGCTGCTGCCGAAATAGGTGCGCAGCTCGTGCACGCTAAGGAGGCTGGGCGCCGCGCCGGGCGAAGGTTCTATCATCGTCCCGGTGCCCTGCCCATGGGGAATACCATCGGCGACATCTCCTCGACCGTTCGTCCGGCCCAATCCCGCGCCTGGGCTCCGGCAAGCGCCCGGGCTTGCGCTTCGGCGAGCTTCGCATGCGCCGCTTCAATGTCGATGGTGAGAACGCGGCCGCCGCGGACCACCTGCGCGCCGTCGACATAGACATCCTGGATCGCCCGCTCGCAAGCGGAATAGATGAGGCTTCGGAGCGGCTCGCGCACCGGCCGCATCGCCGGATGGGCGAGATCGACCAGGACCAGGTCCGCCTTGGCGCCCACCGCCAGCCGACCGATGTCGTCGCGCCCCAGCGCCCGGGCACCGCCCACGGTGGCGGCGGTGAACACCTCGGCGGTCGAGGCGCCGCGATAGTCGCCGGCCATGACCCGGGCCAAGGTCGCCGCCCAGCGCATCTCTTCCAGCATGTTGTGGGGAAAGGTGTCGGTGCCGATGCCGACATTGACCCCGGCGGCGATGTAGCGGTGCAGATGATTGAGGACGATACCGCGGCGCACGAAGACATTGGGACAATGGGCGAGGCTGGCGCCCGCATCCGCGAGGCGCCGGAGATCATCGGTCTCGGGCCAATGGAGCCAAGGGTGGTCGTTGATGAAGATGCCGTGGCCGATGATGGTGCTGGGGCCGAGAACGCCCAGCGACTCCAGAAACTGGATGGGCGTCTTGCCGTGGCGCCGGGTGATCTCCTGGAACTCGACCACGCTCTGCGCGGCGTGAATCTGCAAAGGCACGCCGAGTTCCCGGGCGGCATCGCGGCTGGCCTCGAGCAGTGCCGCATCGCAGGTGTCGATCTGCGCCGGCGCCAGCATGGCATCGATGCGCCCGCTCGGGTGCTGGCGCGCGCGGCGAACCACGTCCACCGCCTGATCGAGGCCCTTCATGCCGGCGGCGGTGTCCCAGCTGTACTCGACCGCATGCCCATTCTGCGTCGTCCAGGAGGCGGAGCGGAACATCGGTCCCAACACCGCCCTGATGCCGGTTGCGGCGAGATCATCGGCCCATCCCGGCCGGTTCCCGGAGAGATCGACGAAGGTGGTCACACCGCTCGCCAGGAGCTCGGCCACCGCCACCTCGGTCGCCGCCGTGGCGGCTTCCGGTCCGAGCCGGAATATCGGCATGTACTCATAGAGCGAGCTCATGCCGAGCGCGGGGCTGCCCAGCTCCTCCAGCAGCCCCTTGTTGCCCGGCTCGGAGGTGGGGTGGCTGTGAATATTGACGAGCCCCGGCAGCACCAAGCGATCGCGCGCATCGATCGTGGCGGTCGCCTCGCCCTCATAGCTCGGACCGATATAGGTGATGGCGTTGCCCTGAAACGCCAGGTCCACGTCGCGCAAATAGACGTGGCTCTTCTGCCCGACATCCCACGCGACTAGCCAAGACGCGCCCTTGACGAGCGTTGTGCTCACTCAGCGGCGCTCCGGCGCGGCTGCTTCTTAGCCAAGGCGCGACAGAGGGCGGCGGCGACCGCCTGATATTCGCTGCGTGCCGCTTTGACTCCGGCGGTGAAGCGCAGATAGCCATGGATCAAGCCCGGCGCCAGGCGATACTCCGTTGGAACCCCGGCGCGCTGCAGCTTGGCTGCGAAGGCCGCGGCTTCGTCGCGCAGGCAATCATATTCCGCCGCGGTCACCAGCGCCGGCGGCAAACCGGTCAGATCCTCGGCCTGCAAGGGTGCCGCCAAGGGATTCCTGGTGAATCCGTCGCCGCCGACATAGTGGCGCCAATACCAGGCCATCGCGCTGCGCCTCAGCAAGGGGCCGTCGGCCAGCTGAATGTAAGAGAGCGTGTTCAAATTGCAGTCGGTCACCGGATAGTTGAGCATCTGGAAGGCGAGCTTGGGCCCGCCGCGGTCGCGCGCCATAAGACACACGCCGGCGGCGAGCGTGCCGCCGGCGCTGTCGCCGCCGACGGCGATCCGCGCCGCATCGACGCCGAGCTGAGTGGCTTCCTCGCCGACCCACCCGGTCGCCGCGAAACAATCCTCGAGCCCGGCCGGAAACGGATGCTCCGGCGCCAGCCGATAATCGACGCTTACCACCAAGCCCTTGAGGTCGCGGGCGAGTGCTGCGGCGACGCCGTCATGGGTATCGATGCTGCCGACCACCCAACCGCCGCCATGGAAATAGACCAGCGCCGGCATCGGCGCCGCTGCTTCGCGGTGGCGATAGAGCCTGACCTTGACCCCTTGGGCGATCACGCGATCTTCGACCTGAAGCTCGCTCGGCCTGGGCGGGCGCGAGGCGGCCGAGAGCTCCTCGACGCGGGCGCGCACGACCGTGTGCGGCAACTGTTCGGCCGGCACCGGATAGGCGGCCTCCATGGCCGCGATGAAGGGCAGGAGTTCAGGATCGAGTGGCAAGGGAAACCTCGGCGGCGCGGTTGGAGGAATGAGCATGGGTCAAGGCGAGGTCGCTATTTGAAGTCTAGATGGCAGGGCTTGTACAGAGGTGGCCGCTTCGGGACCGGGACCATGGCCTCGGCGGACGGAGGGGCGAGCGGTCAGCTGACGACGGTCTTGCGCGGGTGGCGTGAGCAGGATCGATTCGGTCTCCGGAGGGGTCCCACTCCCGGCCCCGATTCGAGCGGAGCCCCTTCACGTGCCTTCGGGAAAGAAAACGTCGTCGCTCCTCGCCGAGGGTGAAATGACATGGCCTTGTGGGTTCGGCGATGCCGACCGCCCAGGTGTTGTGTGTCCTCTGTCGTTCCTTTCTCAATGCGCGAGCGGACGCGATTCGAGGTGGCGTTCGGCCCGGGCGATTTTCGTTGTCTCACGGCGCCAAGGCCGACAGACTTCGCCTTCAAAGGTCGCATTAAGCGATTGGGGCGGGGCTTAATGAAACAGCGCAGGCGTGGTACGCGCGCGGCCGCAGCCGTCGTCGCACTGGGTTTGGCGGTAGCACCGGTGGCGGAGGCCGTTGCGGCTCAGTGCGTCAACCGGCCGGAAATCGAAGCCCGGCAGGTGCGCTTGCTGCAGACCGAGCTCATGGTCGCCGCGCTTAGCTGCAAGCATGGCGAAAGCTACGAGTTCAGCGACCATTACAACGCCTTCGTGAACAAATTTCGTGGCTCGCTGCAGCAGCACGCGGCGGTGCTGAAGCAGGAGTATCGACGCCTCTACGGCGCCCAGCACGAGAGCGCGCTTGATCGCTTCATCACCCAGATCGCCAATACGGCGGCCGAACGCAGCTTGCATCAGCCGAACTATTGCGTGACGGTGCGGCCGGTGTTCGAAGAGGTGCTCACGCTGAAGGCGAGCGACCTGCCTACCTATTCCGAGCGCCTGGCGCAGGCGAGCGAGGCGTCTCAGGCCGTCTGCGGCGCCGGCAAACAGGCCGCCCAAAGACCAGCCGGGTAGATCCAGCAGCGCTGCACGCCGAGACGAAACGGGCCGCCCGACCCGGCGGCCCGCCTCTCAAGCTTCGACAGCCAGAGCTCCCTTAGGGGAACACGATCTCCGCCCGCCGGTTGCGCGCCTCGCGCACGCCGTCGCCGGTCGGCACCAGGGGCTCGCTCTTGCCGCGGCCCACGGTTGCGACCTGGCCGGCAGGCAGGCCTTCGCGGACGAGGAAATCCTTCACCGCCGCAGCGCGGCGCTCGGATAGACGCTGGTTGTACGGCACCGTGCCCATGGTGTCGGTATGGCCGGTCACCATGATCCGAGTGGTTCCGGACTTCTTCGCGTTGTCCGCCGCATCCTTGAGGACGCGCGCCGCTTCGGGGGTGATGTCCGACTTGTCGAAGTCGAAGAACACCAGATAGGTGCGCGGCACCACCGGCGGCTGCGCGGCTGGTGCGGCTGGAGCGGGAGCGGGTGCCGCCGCCGCCGGCCTGGCTTCGAGCTCCGTCATCTGCCGGAGGAATTCGGCTCGGCATGAGGGGTTCGGGTCGCCTTCCCACTCATCCTCGATCCAGCAGTCGAACGAGGTCTGCGCCTTGGCCGCCGCGGCCGGTGCGCGGTCGCGCGCGCCGCCGTTCAGCACGTTGATCAACCGAGTCCGCGCCGCAGCGAGCTCGTCCGCCTTCGTTTGCGGCATGACATAGGTGCCGAGCCAGAAGACCTGCGGCGTGATCGTCACCTCGGCAGGCAGCACGGCTTCGCCCTTGGACGCGGCCAGCCCTTTGCGGGCGAACCAGTCGCCATGGGACCAATCGAATTCCTGGGTAGCTTCTTCCACCGCCAACTGTCTGTAATTGTCGGTCAGCGCCGCAGTGAACGGCTTACCCCCGAAAGTCGTGGCGCCGCGCAACGCCGTGACATCGCTGCCGATGCATCCGGCAAGCAATGCCAGCGCGGCAAAGCAGAGTAAGGTTTGCCATTTCTTCATGTTGCTTTTCTCCACTGGGCTCCCCTGCAGGCCAACGCCTTGAGGTCACAAATTAGCACGGTTTCTCCTACGATCTCCCATCCGCAGCCTCACCGTCGCAGTCGCGGCCGAGGGAACCAACACCCTAGCAACCGAGACTAACTCTGGTTTTGCCCGCCGCCCTCCTGGGCGAATGCGGGCATGGCCAGCCCCGACAGCGCCAGGCCGACGATCAGACTTCTCGACACCACGGCTTCCTCGTTCTTCGATGCCCGGGGGCTGGTTTTTTGAGGCGGTGCGGATCCGCCCTCTTCCCGCCCTCCCTAGATGGCGGCGCAAGCATTGGTATTAATGGACTTTTTCAGCTCATATTGCAACGTACCGGAGTTCCAAACCCGTTGAGTGTTGCCCGCTCGCCACGGTCGGCCGTGCGCCGAAACAGCGGAAATGTTAAACTTATTTTCCCTGACGTTGGTTTCTGCGGAGCGAGGGCAGGTCATGCGCTTCATCGGATGGTCGATGCGAAGGGGTGGTCCCCTGAGCCGTGCCGTGTTGGCCGCTCTCCTCGTTCTGTCTCTTGACGGGTGCGCGTCCTGGTTCTCGCGCTCGACCGCGAAAGCCCCTGACGATGCCATGGCCGCGCCGGCGCCGAAGCCGGTCTACGCCGTCGGCGACAGCTACCTCTACGAGGACAACGGCAACCTCGTGCGCGAGCAGGTGATGGGCTTCAACGGCAGCCACGTCATCTGGTTCAACGATCGCGGCATGAGCTGGACCACCAATCCCGACATCGTCTCGCCGCCGCTCGCCTGGAGCGCCGATGCCCGTCTCGGCCCCGGCAGCCAGCATCTGTTCGGGGACCCCGGCGCGCTCTTCCCCTTGCAACCCGGTAAGAGCGTCAAGTTCCTCGTCGCCGGCTCGAGCGAGAACCTGCCCGACGGGTGGCAAGCCGACAATGACTGCGCCGTGAAATCGCAGGAAAGCGTCAAGGTGAAGGCGGGTACCTTCGCCGCCTTTCGCATCGACTGCCGGCGCGGCGAGGTGACGGAAAGCCTGTTCTATGCGCCGATGGTCGAGAACTATGTGCTCCGGCTGCGCGCCCGGGCCGGCGCCGACCCGCATGAGCGCAAAGAGCTCGTCGACTTCCAATACGCCGCCATCCCCGAGCGCGCCGGCTCCCAGCAAATGGCCGACGCGGCGGCGACGGGAGACTTTCACCCGACGGAACCCGCCGGCGCCCATGCCGGTCCGGCCCAGACAGCAGCCGCATCCATGCCGGCCCCCTCCGATCTCGGCGCAAGGTTGACCCGCCTCGAGGCGGCCGTGGCCAAGCTGGAAAAGCAGAACATGGCGATGGCCCCCACTGCGGCCGCCATGGCGCCCACACCTTCCGGACGGCAGCCGGCAAGGCTGTCTCCCCAACAGGCAGCGCACGGGGCGGCACCCGCGGCGCATGGCGCGGCGCCGGCAGCCCACGAAGCCGCCGCTCAGCCGATGGAAGCCAAGACCGCGAGCGCATCCGCCAGCGCCGGTGGCGAACGCTTCGGTGTGCACCTCGCCTCATACCGCTCCGTTGCCGTGGCGCAGGATGGCTGGACCAAGCTCGCCCGCAGCTTCCCCGACCTCCTGGGCCATGCCGATCACCGCACCACGGAGTTCGACCCGGGAGACGGCCGCGGCGTGTTCGTCCGGCTGCTTGCTGGACCCTATGCGGAACGCGCCGAGGCGACCAAGCTCTGCCGTGAGCTGCAGGCAAAACAGCTTTTCTGCCGGGTGGTCAGCCTGGGACCGGCCTAGCCTCCGGGCCACTCACTTGACCTTGCAACGCTCCGCCGAGACCTGGATGAAGCCCCGCGGGCCGGCCGACAACGCGAATCGGTGCCTGGTCTGACCGACCACGACCGCGTGCTGCAAGGGTAGCTTGCCGGCGGCCTCGCTGCCGCGGCCTCCGGGTTCGGCGAACTTGACCGTCACCGGCTCGCCGGGATCGAACCACGCCTCCTGACGACCCTCGGCATTCCGCGTGGCGGCTCCTTGGGCGCTGAGCGTGAGCGTGCCGCCGGCAAACCCGACCGACATGCCCGGCCGCTCGCCTGCAATCGGCGTGCGCACCAGGAATCGCTTGATTTCCGGGGGCTCGCACTCCTCGCCGACCGGGCCGACGGCTGCCAGCAATGCCGCCAGCCGCTGCGGGTCGATCCCGGCGTCGAGCTGACGCCGGAGGCCTTGGATCAGCTCGCGCGGAACACCCGAACTCGACTCGTTTGCTAGACGGTCGCCGAGCTCGGCCAACTGCGACAAGGCGGCCTTATTTTCCGTGGCCAGGCGACGATTGGCCTCGTCCAGACGTTGGTTGGCTTGCGCCAGGCGGGCCATGTCTTCGGTCAAGCGCGTATTGCGGCCGCGTTCATCCTCCACGCCCAGCTGAAAGGCGAACAGGCCGATGCCGGCTGCCAGCAGGACGAGCGCTCCCCAACGCAGCAGCCTGAAGCTGCGGGAATTGCGCTCGTTACCGAAACGACCAGGCCCCATGCCCGATGATCCTGCCTCACATTGCTTAACGCGACGTCAACCGGGGACCGGTCCGGCGCCATCGCGCCGCGGCTCCCCGATGGATGTACCGCAACGGCTGCGTTGCGCCTAGCTCGCTTGGCGTCTGCGGGCGGCGCCGGCAAGCGCGGGCCGCCGCACCGTCTCACGGCTCTATGGTCGGCGCCGTTGCTCCCGCCTATGCTCGCCGCATTGCCGCACGAGCCCTCAGAACGCCCCGCCCCGCCTGGTCCGGCCCCCACCGACCAGCCGGGCAAGGCCATTCTCCTCATGCTCTCGGCGGTTCTCACCTTCAATCTGCTCGATTCCTCGGCCAAGTGGCTGACCGGCGGGTATCCCGTGGCGATGGTCGTTTGGTCCCGCTACGTCTTCAGCGTGCTGCTGATGCTGGCGGCGGTCCCTTGGCTCGGCGGTCTGTCGGCGCTGCGCACCAGGCGCCCGGCGATGCAGGCCGTGCGCGGCGTCCTGCTGCTCGCCTGCACGATCCTGTTCATGACGGCGATCGCCTACATTCCGCTCGCCACCGCCACCGCGATCGGCTTCGCCTCGCCGCTCTTCGTGACCGCACTGTCGATCCCGCTCTTGGGCGAGCGGGTGGGCCCGCGCCGTTGGGCTGCGGTGCTCGCCGGCTTCGCCGGGGTCGTCATCGTCATCCGCCCCGGTCTCGGCAGCGTCCATTGGGCCACGGTACTGCCGCTCCTGATGGCTATCTGCTATGCCGCCTACCAGATCCTCACCCGCATGCTGCGGGTGAGCGAGGGGCCCTTCGCCTCGCTGTTCTATCCGGCACTCCTGGGCGCGCTCCTCGCCTCGGCGGCCGTGCCGTTCTTCTGGGTGACGCCCAGGTGGCCGGATCTCGGGCTCATGGCGCTGATGGGGCTGTTTGGCGGCACCGGACACTTCATCATGATCCGCGCCTTCGCATTGGCGCCGGTGTCCACTCTGGCGCCCTTCGCCTACTGCCAGATCATCGGTGCGGCGGGCCTGGGCTACGCCATCTTCGGCGACCTGCCGGATTGGCCGACGGGGGTCGGAACGGCGGTGATCGTCGCCAGCGGGATCTACGTTTGGCACCGCGAAGCGGTGCTCCGGGGAGCGGCCCGGCAATCGTAGCAGTTCCTCCGGTCGCACGGTGGACCAGCAACACGGCCTATGCGGGGCTTTCTCCCGCCTGATAAGCTAGCCCCGGCCTGATTGGACGCGAGCGCTATACAGGGAGGCTTCAATGATCCGTCGCTTCGTCGCCGCCGCCGCCTTGGGGGCGGCACTGACCGCACTGCCGCCGACGACTGAGAATGCCGCTGCCGAGGATTTCGTGCCCGCCATTCTCTTCGACATGGGCGGCAAGTTCGACAAATCCTTCAACGAAGCCGCCTACAACGGGGCGGAGCGCTTCAAGAAGGAGACCGGGATCGCCTACCGCGAGTTCGAGATCACCAACGAGGCGCAGCGCACCCAGGCCCTGCAACGCCTGGCCAGACGCGGCAGCGGCGGCCTCGGCGCCAACATCGTGGTCGCCATCGGTTTCGCCTTCACCACGCCCTTGACCCAAATCGCCAAGGAATTTCCCGACACCAAGTTCGTCATCATCGATTCCGTCGTCGACGCGCCCAATGTGCAGTCGATCGTATTCCGCGAGCACGAGGGTTCCTTCCTCGTCGGCATGGTCGCGGCCATGGCGACCAAGACCGGCAAGGTCGGCTTCGTCGGCGGCATGGACATCCCGCTCATCCGCAAGTTCGCCCTGGGCTATGTCGAAGGGGCGAAGCACGTGACGGCGAACATCGAGGTGTTCCAGAACATGACCGGCACCACGCCGTCGGCGTGGAACGATCCGACCAAAGGCGGCGAGCTCGCCCGCAGCCAGTTCGACCGCGGGGCCGATGTGATCTACGCCGCCGCCGGCGCCACCGGTCTCGGCGTGCTGCAGGCCGCCAAGGATTCGGGCAAGTACTCGATCGGCGTCGATTCCAACCAGAACTACCTGCACCCCGGCAGCGTGCTCACCTCGATGATCAAGCGCGTCGACGTGGCCGTCTACAATGCGGTGAAGACGGCGCGCGAGGGCACCTGGAAATCCGGGATGAGCAGCCTCGGGCTGGCCGAGGACGGCGTCGGCTATGCCATCGACGACAATAACCGCAAGCTGATCACGCCGGACATGGAGGCGAAGGTCGATGCAGCGCGCAAGGACATTATCGCCGGCAAGATCAAGGTGACGGACTACACGGCCCGCTAAGGCACCGGGATCGGCGGCATGGCCGAGTCCGCCACAGCGGCGGTCGAGCTCATCGGCATCGACAAGTGGTTCGGCCCGGTGCATGCCAACCGGGCCGTCAATCTCACCATCGCCAAGGGTTCGATCCACGGCATCGTCGGCGAGAACGGCGCCGGCAAATCGACGCTGATGCACATCCTCTACGGCTATCACCGCGCCGATGCCGGCGAGATCCGCGTCGACGGCAAGACGGTCCGCATCGACCGGCCCGCCGACGCGCTCGCCCACGGCATCGGCATGGTGCATCAGCATTTCATGCTGGTGGAGCCGTTCACCGTGCTGGAGAACGTGCTGCTCGGGGCCGAAGGCGGCCCGTTGCTGGCCTCCGGCATGGCGCGGGCGCGCCAGCAGCTCCAGCACCTGGCGGCGGAATACGGCATGGAGGTGAACCCCGACGCCCGCGTCGGCGATTTGTCCGTCGGCCTCCAGCAACGGGTCGAGATCCTGAAGGCGCTCTACCGCGGTGCTGAGGTGCTCATTCTCGACGAGCCGACCGGCGTGCTGACGCCGCAGGAAGCCGATCACCTCTTCCGCATCCTCCGGGTGCTGCGCGATCAGGGAAAGACCGTGGTGCTGATCACCCACAAGCTCCGCGAGATCATGGAGGCCACGGACCGGGTGACGGTGATGGGCCGAGGCCGCGTGGTGGCCGACCTCGCCACCGCCGATACCAACAAGGAGGAGCTGGCCGAGCTCATGGTCGGACGCATGGTGCGTCTGGGCGTGGTCAAGGGCCCGGCGCGCGTCGGCGACGTCGTCCTCGAAGTGCAAGACCTGCACGTCAAGGACGATGCCGGCGTGCCCCGGGTCAAGGGCGTGTCCTTCACCCTCAGGACGGGCGAGATCGTGGGTATCGCCGGCGTCGCCGGGAACGGCCAGACCGAATTGCTGGAGGCGCTCGCCGGCATCAGGCCCACCCATGCCGGCCACATCCTCTTCAAGGGACGCGACGTCGCCGGCGGCCAGCCCGGACTGGCGGCGCGCGCGCTCCGGCGCATGGGCCTTGGACACGTGCCGGAGGATCGCCAGCGCATGGGTCTGGTCGTGGACTTTCCCGCCTATGAGAACGCCGTTCTCGGCCATCAGGACGAACGGCGCTATCACAGCGGCCCGTTCCTCGACCGGCCGGGGATGGTGGGGCTCTGCGATGCCTGGATGAAGGGCTACGATGTCAGGCCCGGAAATCCCCTGCTGGCGGCGATCTCCTTCTCCGGCGGCAACCAGCAGAAGCTGGTGGTGGCGCGCGAGATGGAGCACCACCCCGATCTGCTTCTGGTGGGCCAGCCCACCCGCGGCGTCGATATCGGCGCGATCGAATTCATCCACAAGCAGCTCATCGCCATGCGCGACGCCGGCAAGGCGGTTCTCGTCGTCTCGGTCGAGCTCGAGGAGGTGATGACGCTCTCCGATCGCATCCTCGTCATGTTCGACGGTCGGATCATGGGCGATATCGCCCAGAGTGCCGCGACCGAGCGCGATCTCGGGCTGATGATGGCGGGCGTCCAGCCCGCGGCGGCGTGAGCGCGGCCGCGCCCGGGGCCGGAACCCGGCCGGCCGGCCCCCCCCCGCGCTGGGTCGGGCTGGCGCTGGTACCCGTCGTCAACCTGCTGGCCGCGCTCGTGGCCTCCGGCGCCATCGTGCTGGCGGTCGGCGAGAACCCACTCGAGGCGATGCAGGTCTTGGTCACCGGCGCGTTCGGCGACGGCGAGTCCTGGGGCTACACGCTCTTCTATGCGACGAACTTCATTTTTGCCGGCCTGGCCGTCGCCGTCGCCTTCCATGCCGGTCTCTTCAACATCGGCGGCGAGGGTCAGGCCTATATCGGCGGCCTCGGCGTCGGCCTGGCGTGCCTTGCCTTCGGCGGCTGGCCGTTCTGGTTCGTGCTGCCGATGGCGCTCGCCGCCGCCATGCTCTTCGGCGCCGGCTGGGCCTACCTTCCCGGATATCTGCAGGCCTACCGCGGCAGCCACATCGTCATCACCACGATCATGTTCAACTTCCTCGCCTCGGCGCTGATGACCTATCTCATGGTGAACGTGCTGATCGTGCCGGGCCAGCAATCGCCGGAGAGCCGGGTCTTCGATGCATCCGCGCAATTGCCGAGCCTGCATGAGGTCCTGGGCCGGCTCAATATCGACGTCGCCGTCTCGCCGCTCAACCTTGCCTTCCCGATCGCGCTCATCGCATCGGCCATGGTATGGGGATTCATCTGGCACACCAGCGGCGGCTACGCGCTTCGCGTCGTCGGCAAGAGCGAGCGCGCGGCGGTCTATGCCGGCATCTCGCCGTCGCGCAACATCGTCCTCGCCATGGCGCTGTCGGGAGCGCTGGCAGGGCTGGTCGGCATCAACGAGATCATGGGCGTGCAGCATCGGCTCATCCTCAGCTTCACCGGCGGGGTCGGCTATGTCGGCATCGCGGTGGCGCTCATGGGTCGCAATCACCCGGTCGGCATCTGCCTTGCCGCCGTGCTGTTCGGCGCGCTCTACCAAGGCGGCTCCGAGCTCGCCTTCGTCATGCCCAATATCAGCCGCGAGATGGTGGTGGTGATCCAGGGGCTGGTCATTCTGTTTTGCGGCGCGCTCGAGCATCTCTTCCAACCGACGCTCAACTCGCTGTTCCGTGGGCGCGCGGCACCGTGAACGAAACCTTCCTCATCGTCACGCTGATGAGTGCCGCCACCATCCGGGTCGCGACACCCTTGGTGCTGGCAGCGCTGGGCGGGCTTTTCGTCGAGCGCTCGGGCGTGGTCGATGTCGGGCTCGAAGGCAAGATGCTGGGCGCCGCCTTCGCCGCTGCGGCAACGGCGGCGGTGACCGGTTCTGCCTGGCTCGGCCTCGCGGCCGCGATCCTGGCGGGGGTGGCGCTGTCGCTCATCCACGCCTTCGCCTCGGTGACGCACCACGGCAACCAGGTGGTTGCCGGCATGGCGCTCAACATCATGGTTGCGGGGCTGTGCCCGGTCCTGGCGAATGCCTGGTTCAAGCAAGCGGGCCAGACCCCGATCCTCGCCAGTACGGCGCGTTTCGGCCCGATCGATCTGCCGTTTTCCGCCGCGCTGGCCCCGGTGCCGATCCTCGGACCGATCTACCACGACGTGGTGAGCGGCCATAACATTCTCGTCTACCTGACCGCCGCCGTGGTGCCGCTCGCGGCCTGGATTCTCTACCGGACGACCTTCGGCCTCCGGCTCAGGGCGGTCGGCGAGAACCCGGCCGCGGTCGACACCGCCGGGATCTCCGTCCCGCGCCTGCGCTATCAGGCGCTGATCATCTGCGGGGTCCTGTCCGGCATCGCCGGCGCCTATCTCTCGACCGCGCACAATGCCGGATTCATCCGCGACATGACCGCCGGCAAAGGCTATCTCGCCTTGGCCGCGCTCATCTTCGGCAAATGGCGGCCGCTGCCGACCTTGATCGCCTGCCTGATCTTCGCCTTCACCGATGCCTTGCAGATCCGGCTCCAGGGCGTGGAGCTGCCGCTGGTCGGCGCCATCCCGGTGCAGGCGATCCAAGCCCTGCCTTACCTGTTGACCGTGCTGCTGCTCGCCGGGTTCGTCGGCAAGTCGATCGCGCCCAAGGCAAGCGGCATACCCTATTTGAAAGAGCGATGAGCAGCCTCGCCGAGATGATCCGCCGCGCCGCCGAAGCGCGCGAGCGCGCCTACGCGCCTTACTCGAAATTCCAGGTCGGCGCCTGCCTCAGAGGTGCCCGCGGCCAGCTCTATGCCGCTGCCAATGTCGAGAATGCCGCCTACCCGCAAGGCCAATGCGCCGAGGCCTCGGCAATCGGCATGATGATCGCCGCTGGCGAACGCCGCATCGTCGAGGCGGTGGTGATGGGCGGCGGCGACGGACTCTGCACGCCTTGCGGCGGCTGTCGCCAGCGCTTGCGCGAATTCGCCGACGATGGCCTGCCGATTCACATCTGCGGGCCCGAAGGGCTGCGGCGGACGGTCACTCTGGGGGAGCTGTTGCCGCTCTCCTTCGGACCGCATAATCTCGACCGTGCCGCTCCCGGCTCGCCCGACGCAGAGGCCGCCCAATCGGTGATCCAGGCGCGCCGGCCGGGATTCCTGCCCAGGCTTGCGATCATTCTCGGCAGCGGGCTCGGCCCGGTCGCCGACGCGATCGCCGATGCGATCGCCATCCCTTATAGCGAGCTCCCGGGCTTCCCGGAGACCAGTGTTCCTGGCCACGCCGGGCGGCTGGTGCTTGGGCGACTGGGCGGGCTCGGCGCAATCTGCCTGCAGGGGCGCGTGCATCTCTACGAGGGGGTGGCCGCCTCGGCAATGGCCGCGCCGATTGCGGCCATGCGCGCCCTGGGCGCGGAGATCCTGGTTCTGACCAATGCCGCGGGCTCACTTGACCCTGAGCTCGTCGAGGGCAGCCTGATGGCGATCTCCGACCATATCAACTTGCAGGGCGAGAGCCCGTTGCGCGGGCCGCGCTTCCTCGACATGACCGGAGCCTATGATGCGGATCTCCGGCTCCGGTTGAAACGCGCCGCCGCTGGCGCCGGCATCGCGCTCGCCGAAGGCGTCTACGTCGCTGTCCGCGGTCCGCAGTTCGAGACACCCGCAGAGATCACCGCTTTCCGGAAACTCGGCGCCCGGGCCGTCGGCATGTCGACGGCATGCGAGGCCATCGCCGCGCGTCAGGCCGGTCTCCGGGTGGTCGGCATCTCGATGATCACCAACCTTGCCGCGGGGCTCGTCGACAAGCCGGTCGACCATGCGGCGGTGGTAATGAAGGGAGGCGAGATCGCCGGCATGCTTGCTAAGCTGCTCGTCGCCTTCTCCGAGGAGCTCGGCTCATGACCGAGGATCTCTCCCGGATTGCCCGGCACGCGCTGCCGCTCGTGGATCTGACCAGGCGGTATTGATATTGGCCCCGTTCTTTCCCCAGGAGCTCATCCAGAAGAAGCGCGACGGCGGCACACTCTCCCCCGCGGAGATCGCCGCCATCGTCGGCGGCATTGTCGACGGCGCCATGGGCGACGCGCAGGTCGGCGCCTTCGCCATGGCGGTGTTCTTCCGCGGCATGACGGCCGAGGAATGCGCCGATTTGACCCGTGCCATGGCCCGCTCCGGCTATGTGCTGGGCTGGCGCTCCCTCGACCTCGACGGGCCGGTCTTGGACAAGCACTCGACCGGCGGGATCGGCGACAAGGTGAGCCTGATGCTGGCGCCGATCATTGCCGCCTGCGGCGGCTTCGTACCCATGGTCTCCGGCCGGGCGTTGGGGCATACCGGCGGCACCGTCGACAAGCTCGAGAGCATTCCCGGATATCTCACGCAGCCGCCGATCGAACAGTTTCGACGCGTCGTCGCCGATGCCGGTTGCGCCATCATCGGCCAGACCGAGGAGCTCGCCCCGGCCGACCGGCGCCTCTACGCCATTCGCGACGTGACCGCCACCGTCGCCTCGATTCCGCTCATCACCGCCTCCATCCTCTCGAAGAAGCTGGCCGCCGGCCTCAATGGGCTGGTGATGGACGTCAAGTTCGGCTCCGGAGCGTTCATGGAGACGCGGGAGCAAGCGCGCGCGCTGGCAGCCAGCATCGTCTCCGTCGCCGGCAATGCCGGCCTTACGACCCGCGCCTTGCTGACCGATATGAACCAGGTGCTGGGAACGACGGCGGGCAATGCGCTGGAAGTGACGGAGGCGGTGCAATACCTGACCGACGGGCCGCGCGAAGCCCGGCTCGATCGCGTGGTCCGCGCGCTCGCGGCCGAACTCCTGGTGCTGGGCCGGCTTGCTGGAAACATCGCGGAAGCGGAGCGAGAGATCGAGCGCGCGATCCAGTCGGGCGCCGCTGCCGAACGCCTGCAACGCATGGTCCAGAGCTTGGGAGGGCCCGGCAATATCCTCCGAAACCCGGAGGCGCAACTGCCGCAGGCGCCCATTCGGTGCGCGGCGCCGCCGCTCAGGGCGGGTTTTCTCCGATCCGTCGACGCGGCGGCGGTCGGGCGCGTCGTGCTCGCCTTGGGCGGGGGCCGACGGTCGCCTCAGGATCCGATCGACCATGCCGTCGGCCTCTCCGAGGTGGCGGGCATCGGCGCGGCGGTGGGACCGGGTCGCCCGCTCGCCGTCGTGCATGCGCGCAACGCCGCCGAGGCGGAGGCGGCCTGCGCGGCACTGCAGGCGGCAAGCCGGGTTGGCGATGCGGCTCCGGCTTCCGCGGATCCCGTCGCCGCGCGTTTATGACAATTGCGCGGCGAAGGAGTTGTGCGCCTTCGGCCGTGTGATCCGCGGTAAGGCTGTTGCTCGCGTGTTCTAGCTCAGATTACACTCCGCGCCCTATTTGCAATCGGTTCGCCATGCGCCTTGCTCTCATCGTCTCGGGGTTCGGCGTCCTGGCGGTCGGCGCAGCGCTCTACTTCGGTCGAATTCCGGCCGATGTGACGCCGTTGACGGCGTCTCTCCTAGCGTATTTCGCGCCGCCACAGGCCGCCAGCCCTGGCTCGACGACGCCACCCCCGGTCCCGGTGACGGTCACCTCGGTGCGCGTGGAAGACGTGCCGATCCTGCTGTCGGGCATCGGCACGGTGCAGGCCTACAACGCCGTCAGCATCCGCAGCCGCGTCGATGGCGAGCTGGTGCAGATCCTGTTCCAGGAAGGCCAGGACGTGAAGGCGGGCGACCCGCTCGCCATAATCGATCCCCGGCCGTTTCAGGCCCAGCTCGCTCAGCAGGAGGCGATGCGGGCCCGCGACCAGGCGTTGCTGGAGGCGGCGCTCGCCGACATGCGCCGTTACGACGACTTGGTGCAGCGGAACTACGCAACCCGCCAGCAGGCCGAGACCCAGCGCGCGCTGGTCGAGCAGTACCGCGCCCAGCTGCGCAGCGACGAGGCGCAGATAACCTACGCCGCCACCCAGCTCGGATACACGCGCATTACCGCGCCGATCGGCGGCCGGGTCGGCATCCGCCAGATCGACCAAGGCAATCACGTCCGCGCCTCGGACAACACGCCGATCGTGGTGATCAGCCAGCTGCAGCCGATCTCGGTCATCTTCACGCTGTCGGCGGCCGCCGTCAGCCAGACCAGCCTCTCCCTCGGCAAGGCCAACGCGCCAGTGACCGCGCTGGCCCAGGACGACAAGACCGAGCTCGACCAAGGCACGGTCGAACTCGTCGACAACCAGGTCGATCCGGCGACCGGCACGATCAAGCTGAAGGCGCGCTTCCCGAACGGCGCGCTGCGTCTCTGGCCCGGCGATTTCGTCAATGGACGCATCGTCGTCGATACCCGCAAGGCCGGCATGACGGTCCCCTCCGAAGCGGTGAGGCACGGGCCGCGCGGCGATTTCGTCTGGCTGGTGAAACCCGACAACAAGGTCGGCGTGCAAAGCGTGCGAATCGGACAGACCTTCGGCGGACGCAGCTTGATCAATGATGGCTTGTCACAGGGCCAACAGGTGGTGACCCAGGGCTACTACCGGCTGGAGGACGGTTCCCGCATCGAAATCCAGCCGCCGAAATAGCCCCGGGAAGGCTGGAACAGTGTCCGCCCCCTTCATCCTCAGGCCGATCGCAACCACGCTTCTCATCGCTGCGATCATGATCCTGGGGCTGCTCGGCTATCGCTTGCTGCCGGTGGCCGCGCTTCCCACCGTCGACTTTCCCACGATCCAAGTGGTGACACCCTACCCCGGCGCCTCGCCCGACGTGATCGAGACGTCGGTCACGGCACCCCTCGAACGCTATTTCGGCGCGATCTCCGGGCTGGTCTCAATGAGCTCGACCAGCTCGTATGGCGTCAGCGACATCACCCTCCAGTTCAATCTGGCGCGCAGGATCGATGCCGCCGCCGAAGACGTGCAGGCGGCGATCAACGCCGCTTCCGGTTGGATCCCGATCCAGCTATTGCCGGGACCGCCGGTCTATCACCAGGTGAATCCCGCCGATACCCCCGTGCTGATCCTGGCGCTGACCTCGGACACGCTGCCGCTGCACGAGGTCAACGACTACGCGGCCACCATCATCGTACAGAAGCTCTCGCAGGTGACCGGCGTCGGCGCGGTCACCGCTCAGGGCGGCCAAACCCGGGCGATCCGCCTGCAGATCAACCCCGCGCGCCTCGCCGGACTCGGCCTTTCCCTCGAAGACGTCAGGCGCAGCATCGCCGCCTCCACGGTCGACAATCCCAAGGGCGCCTTGGATGGCCCGCGCCAAGCCTTCCAGGTCGGCGCCAACGACCAGCTCATTACCGCGGAGGCCTACCGGGATGCGGTGATCGCCTATCGCAACGGCGCGCCGGTGATGCTGCGCGACATCGGCAGGGCCATCGACGGCGTCGAGGATGCGGAGCAGGCGGCCTGGTTCAACGGCCGGGCTGCAGTCATCCTCGACATCCAACGCCAGCCTGGCGCCAACACCATCGAAGTGGTCGACGCGGTCAGGGCGCTCTTGCCGAAGCTGCAGAACCTGGTGCCGCCGACTCTCAAGATATCGGTCGTCGCCGATCGCACCGTCACCATCCGGGCGGCCATTGCCGACGTGCAGTTCACCCTAGTGCTCACCGCGGCCTTGGTGGTTCTGGTGATCTTCCTGTTCCTGCGCCGGCTGTGGGCGACCGTGATTCCGAGCGTGACCTTGCCGGTATCGTTGATTGCCACCTTCGGCGGCATGGCGGCGGCGGGCTTCAGCCTCAATAACCTCTCGCTGATGGCGCTCACCATCGCGTCGGGTTTCGTCGTCGACGATGCGATCGTCATGATCGAGAACATCACCCGCTACATCGAAGACGGCGAGACGCCGCTCGCCGCCGCGCTCAAAGGGGCGAGGCAGATCGGCTTCACCATCGTCTCGCTGACGCTGTCCTTGATCGCGGTGTTCATTCCGCTCTTGCTGATGGGCGGCGTCGTTGGGCGGCTGTTTCGCGAGTTCGCGATCACGCTGTCCATGGCCGTGGTCATTTCGGGCGTGGTGTCGCTCACCTTGACGCCGATGATGTGCGCGAAGCTCTTGAAGCTCGATCCGCCGGACCATCGACCCGGCCGCATCTTCCAATGGAGCGAGCGGGCCTTCGAGGCGCAAATGCGCTGGTACGTGGCCGGGCTCGATTTCGTGCTTCGGCACCGGGCGGCCACGCAAGTGGTGACTCTCCTCACCATCCTGGCCACGGGATGGTTCTATGCCATCGTGCACAAGGGCTTCGTGCCGCAGCAGGATACCGGGCTCCTGGTCGGGGCCACCGACGCGGCCCAGGACATATCCTTTGCGGCGATGGCCGAGCGGCAGCGGCTGGTGGCCGAGATCATCCGGCGCGACCCCGATGTCGTCGCCGTCGACAGCTTCGTCGGGGCAGGCAAGGTCAATCCGACCCTGAACAGCGGCAGGATCTATATCGACATCGGCAATCCCGACCGCCGCGGATCGGCAGCCCAGGTCATGGAGCGGCTGCGCGGCGCGACCGAGGGCGTTCCGGGCATAGCACTGCATCTGCAGCCGGCCCAGGACCTGCGGATCGAGACCAGAGCCACCCGCACGCAATACCAGTACGTGCTTCAGGATCTGGACGAGGCGGAGCTGAAGGATTGGAGCCTGAGGCTGGTTGCTGCGCTGCGCCAGCAGCCCGAGCTCGCCGATGTCGCCAGCGACCGTCAAGACGACGGGCTGAGAATGGTGATCACGATCGACCGCAAGGCCGCGGCCCGCTACGGCGTCACCTTGAGCGCCATCGACGCCACCCTCTACGACGCCTTCGGACAGCGGCAGATCGCCACCGTGTTCGGGCCGACGACGCAATACCACGTGATCCTGGAGGTCGATCCGGTCTTCCGCGCCGATCCCGGCATCCTCGATAAGATCTACGTCACGCCCGACGCACCGGCGACAGTCGAGGTGCCGGGAGCAGCGGCGGGCGCGCCCAGGCGGCCGTCGATGCCGGTGCCGCTCTCCGCTGTCGCCTCGGCCGAACGCCGGCCCGCGCCCCTCTTGGTGGCCCATCAGGGATTGTTCCCGGCGACCACCATCTCCTTCAATCTGGCCAAAGGTGCTTCGCTCGGAGAGGCGGTGGATGCGCTGCATCGCACCGAGCGCGCGATCGGCATGCCCGAGTCGGTGGCCACCAGCCTCGCCGGGGCGGCGGCCGAATTCGCAGCCTCGCTCGACAGCGAGAAGCTCCTGATCCTGGCGGCGATCGTCACGGTCTACATCGTGCTAGGCGTGCTCTACGAGAGCTTCATCCACCCGATCACCATTCTCTCCACCCTGCCTTCGGCCGGCGTCGGCGCGCTGGTGGCGCTCATGCTCTTCCGCCAGGATCTCGACCTGATCTCGCTCATCGGCATCATTCTCCTGATCGGCATCGTCAAGAAGAACGGCATCATGATGGTCGACTTCGCCATCGACGCGGAGCGGCGAGAGGGGCTGCCGCCCTTCGCCGCCATCCGGCAGGCCTGCATTCTCAGGTTCCGCCCGATCATGATGACGACCATGGCGGCCCTCCTCGGAGCCTTGCCGCTGGCGCTTGGAACCGGCACCGGCTCGGAGCTGAGACGTCCGCTCGGCATCGCCATCGTCGGCGGGCTCCTGGTCTCGCAGTTCCTCACCCTTTACACGACACCGGTCATCTATCTCACCTTCTCCTGGCTGCAGAGCCGTCTCGGCAGCCTCCACCGCCGCAGCCTCGTGCTCGCACCCGCGAAGCCGCCTGAGCCATGAGCCCGGCCGGCTGGAACATCTCGGGTCCGTTCATCCGACGGCCGGTCGCGACGATCCTCCTGATGCTGGGCGTGCTCATTCTGGGCGGGGTCGCCTATACGCGTCTGCCGATCGCGGCCCTGCCCTCCGTCGACCGCCCCACCATCGGCCTCTGGGCCTCCTTGCCCGGAGCCAGCGCCGACACCGTCGCAACGGCGCTGGCGCAACCCTTGGAGACGCAGCTCGGCATCATTCCCGGCATCGTCGAGATGAGCTCCTTCAGCGCCATGGGCGGCACCAGCATCGTGCTGCAGTTCGACTTGAGGAAGGACATCGATGCCGCGGCCGGCGAGGTGCAGGCGGCGATCAACGCCGCCGGCCCGAACCTGCCGAAGGCGTGGGCCTGGCCTCCGGTCTATTGGAAGGCCAATCCGGCCGGCGCGCCGGTGATCGCGCTGGCGCTCAGCTCCGATGTGATCCCGCCGGGCGAGATCTACCAGGACGCCGACAGCGTGATCGGCCCGAAGATCTCGCAACTGCCCGGTGTGGCGCGCCTGTGGATCACCGGCGCCGAGCGCAGCGCGGTCAGAGTACAAGTCTCGGCGGGCCGGCTTGCGGCGATGAATCTCTCCCTCGATGCCGTGCGCGCCGCGATCGTCGCCAGCACCCAAAACCTGCCGAAGGGTGCCATCGACGACGGGGCGCAGCGCTACATGATCGAGGCCAATGACCAGCTGCTGAAGGCTGTCGAATACCAAGACGTGATCGTCGCCTGGCGCAACGGCGCGCCGATCCGCCTCGGCGACATCGCCACCGTCACCGACAGCGTCATCAACAACAAGGTCGCCGGCTGGTTCGGCACCGGGCGCAGCGTGGTGATCTACGTCGCCAAGCAACCCGACGCCAACATCGTCGAGACCGTGGATGCGATAAAGGCGGCGCTGCCGGAGATCAAGCGCTGGCTGCCGGCATCGGTCAAGGTGCAGGCGGTGTACGACCGCACGACATTGATCCGCGCCTCGATCGCCGACGTGCAACGGACGATCGCAATCGCCACGGCCCTGGTGGTGCTGGTCATCGCGCTCTTCCTCAGGCGGTTCTGGGCAACGGTGATTTCCAGCCTCGCGATCCCGATCTCGCTTGCGGCAACCTTGGTGGTGATGGCGCTTTCCGGCTTCACTCTCGACAATCTTTCGCTGATGGCCATCACCATCGCGGTCGGCTTCGTCATCGACGATGCCGTGATCATGATCGAGATCGTCGCCAAGCGGATCGATGAGGGTCAGAGCCCGGTGGAGGCGGCGTTCGCCGGCACGCGCCAGCTCGGATTCACCGTAGTTTCGATCACCGCAGCACTGGTCGCGGCGTTGATTCCGGTGTTGTTCATGCCCGACGTCGTCGGCCGCTATTTCCGCGAATTCGGCGTGACCTTGGTCGCCGCCATCGTCGCATCGGCGCTGGTCTCGCTGAGCTTGACGCCGATGATGTGCGCGCGGCTGCTCGCCAGGCGGAAGCCGCCGGCGGCCAAGGCGCAGCGGCGGATCCGATTGCAGGGATGGTTCACCCGCGCCTACGAGCGGAGCCTCGATTGGGCTTTGCGCCACCGCTGGATCTCGCTCGCGCTGACGCTTGCGGTCACCGCCGCGACCGTCTGGCTCTACATCGCCTTGCCCAAGGGCTTCATGCCGCAGCAGGACACGGGCATCATGTTCCTGCGCACCATCGCCAACGCCAATGTATCGTTTCCCGACATGGAGGACAGGCAGCGCCGGGCCGGAGAGGCAATCCTCAAGGATCCGGCGGTCTCCGGCATTCTCTCCTATGTCGGCGAAGGCGGCGGCGATCCCGTCAGCTTCGGCAGCATGCTGATCGCGCTCAAGCCGCCTGAGGAACGCCGGATTCCGATCCAGGATGTGATCAAGCGGTTGCGCGACTTTCAATTACCCACATTTAGCGCGGGCGCTGAGGGATCGCACAAGTTCTTGCGCTGTTGGAATCGGCTGTGATTCCTTGTCTAGCACCGAATCGCGAGGGGAGCGGTGCCAATGGCGGGGGGATCTGATGCATGGTTTGATCGCGAGCTTGCTGGCTGCAGTCTTGCCGACGAACGTCTGAACAAGCGGCTCCGCAAGCTGGTGGCGCAGATCGGGAGCGCCATGGGCCAAAGCATTCCGCTGGTCTGCCAGGACTGGGCCAACACCAAGGCGGCCTATCGCTTTTTCTCCAACGACCGGGTCAGCGAGGCAGACATTCTGGCCGGTCACTTTCAATCGACGCGTGACCGTACGGTCGCCACCGATGGCCCCGTTCTTGTGCTCCATGACACGACCGAGTTCACCTACCAAAGAGAGAAGTCAGACGCGATCGGGATAACCAAGAGCATAAACAGCGGACGGGACAAGGCGGGGCGCCTGAGATCGCACACGGTTTGCGGCATCCTGATGCACTCTAGCCTCGCAGTCACGACCGAAGGGCTGCCACTCGGGCTAGCGGCCGTCAAATTCTGGACCCGGAAGAAATTCAAAGGGACCGCCGCGCTCAAGAAGAAGATCAACCCGACGCGCGTTCCCATCGAGAAGAAGGAGAGCATCCGGTGGTTGGAAAATGTCCAGCAATCCACGGAGCTTCTGGGTGACCCAGGACGATACGTCCACATCGGTGATCGCGAGAGCGATATCTACGAGCTTTTCTGTGCGGCCCAGGAAACCGGAACGCATTTTCTGATCAGGACCTGTGTCGACCGCTTGGCCGGCGACGGGCATCACACGATTGCCGACGAAATGGAAGAGGTCGCGGTCAAAGGGCTACATCGCATCGACGTTAGAGACAGCAACGGCGAGCCGGACGAAGCCGTTCTCGAAATCAGGTATCGCAAGATTCGCGTCCTGCCGCCGATCGGAAAGCAGAAACGCTATCCCGCGCTCACCTTGACGGTGATCCATGCCGAAGAGCGCGGGACGCCGAAAAACAGAAAGAAGATCGATTGGAAGCTGATCACCGATCTGCCTGTTGGTTCCCGCGCGGACGCCATCGCGAAGCTCGAATGGTACGCTTTGAGATGGAAGATCGAGGTGTTCCACAAGATCCTCAAATCGGGCTGCAAGGCCGAGGAGTCGAAGCTCAGGACCGCCCAGCGTCTGACCAATCTGGTCTCGGTCTTTTGCATCCTGAGTTGGCGGATCTTCTGGATGACGATGCTCAATCGTTCAGCTCCGGACGCGCTGCCAACTCTCGCATTGACCGCGACCGAAATCGCCGTGCTCGATCGCCTCGTGAGCGACAAGCCGCAAGCTCGGCGGAAAACGCTCTCGCATTATCTGACCAAGATCGCCCGGCTCGGCGGCTATCTCGCCCGCGCCAACGATCCTCCGCCCGGCAACACCGTCATGTGGCGCGGGCTTTCGCGCCTGACCGACATCGCGCTCGGAGCCATGGTCGGAGTCGAAATTGTGGGTAATTGAAAGGCATGTTCCAGCGAACACGTCACTTCGCTCCGACATTCAGGGCCTGGGATCAATCTGACGCTAGCGCGGCAATCGGAGAGATCGCCGCGGACGCGATGTCGATGCTCGACGCGTCCGTCCTGTGGCCAGCGCATCCGATGGAAGACGGCTTGCAGGACGGGAACGGGTCCCTGTACTTCGGCGCGGCCGGGGTCGTCTGGGCTTTGGATTACCTGCATCGGGTTCAAACCGTCGCCGACGCGCACGACCTTGCAGCGGCGCTGACGGTAGCCCTGGAGCGAAACGCTCCTTGGTTCGCTGAGACAGCCTATTCCGGCCACGCGTCCCTGCTGATGGGAGAGCTGGGCATCCTGCTGGTTCAGATGCGCGTCGCGCCGAACCCAGGCCTTGCCGAGAAAATCTACGCACTCGCTGCGTCAAACAGCGACTTACCAATAGTGGAGCTCATGTGGGGATTGCCGGGCTCCATGCTCGCCTGCGTCCATATGCAGGCCATGACCGAAGATGCCGGGTTCAAGGCTTTGTTCCAGGTGCAAGCCGCCCGGCTGTTGGCCGAGCTCGAGATGGTCGACGACGGTCCGATCTGGATACAGGATCTGTATGGCCGCAAACAGCGTTTCCTCGGCCCGGTGCATGGCTTCGCGGGCAACATGCTGCCGCTTCTCCGTGGCTGGGATTGGCTGACCCCCGGACAGCGCGCCGTCATTGCTGATGCGGTGCCGCGTACCCTTGCGGCGCATGCGGTTCACTCGGCGCTGGGCGCAGCCTGGCCGGCGGTCGTGCCGAGCAGCCGGTCGCCGGTGCTGTGCCAGCACTGCCACGGCGCCCCAGGCATGGTGACCGCATTTGCGGAGGCGCCCTTCTCCGCGCCGGACTTCGAGGCATTGCTCCTTCGCGGCGGAGAGTTGACCTGGAACGCCGGGCCGCTCGCCAAGGGATCGAACCTGTGCCACGGCACCGGGGGCAACGGCTACGCCCTACTCAAGCTCTATAAGCGGACGGGCGACCCGCTCTGGCTGGAACGTGCGCGGGCGTTCGCCATGATCGCAATTGACCAGGTCCGGGACGCTCGTGCCACATTCGGACGCGGCCGCTACTCGCTATGGACCGGAGATGTAGGTCTTGCGGTCTATCTGTGGGATTGCATCACGGGCGAGCCGCGATTTCCGACCATCGATGTGCTCTGAGCCGTCGGGTCACCGATCTCTATTTTCGGGTTTTAAACCTCATTTCGGCGCTTCAGGAACGCCAACCGCAAGCCCGGCCAATCAGACCTCCGATGAATTAGATTTTCTATCTCAAAGCATGCGAAATCATCGTTTGTTGCATCGCGGAAACCTCCCCAATTCCATGGCTAGACGGGCGCCGAGGCGTCTGTAGACGTGCCGAGTGGGAGTAATCCGCCATGACCACGCTAAGCTTTCATGACTGGCGTCTGGCCGCCGCACAAAAGCCCTCCCAGAGCGAAGGCGGCAGAGCCGTCGCAACCGTTACAAATCTCATCCGGACCTGGCGGGAGCGCGCCCGCCAGCGCCGCGAGCTTGCTTTGCTTGATGCCAGAGATCTCCGCGACATCGGCATCAGCATTTATGATGCGGAGTACGAGATCTATAAGCCATTCTGGCGCGACTGAGCCGACCCTCTCCCTCGCCCAATCCCCGAAGGACCTCCTGTCGATGAGCTCATCCCCGATGACGGCCGCGCCGGCCGCCAAGCGCCTGCACTATGCCTGGATCGTGCTCGCCGTCTCGTTTCTGACCTTGCTGACCGCGGCGGCGACCAGGGCGACGCCGGGCGTGCTCCTCGTGCCCTTGGAGCAGGAGTTCGGTTGGTCGCGGGCCACCATCTCGCTCGCGGTCTCGATCAATCTCGTGCTGTTCGGTCTCATGGGTCCGTTCGCCGCCGCCTTGGTCGAGCGCCTCGGCGCCCGGGCGACGATGATGCTGTCCTTGGGCATGGTCGCCATCGGCGTGGCGCTGACGACCTTGATGACCGCATCCTGGCAGCTCATCCTGCTCTGGGGGGTGGTGGTCGGCGGCGGCACCGGCATGACCGCGCTCGCGTTGGGCGCCACCGTGGTCAATCGCTGGTTCACCCATCGTCGCGGCCTAGCCATGGGCATGCTGACGGCGAGCAGTGCCACGGGCCAGCTCATCTTCCTGCCGCTCTTGGCGACGTTGGTGCAGGACTGGGGTTGGCGATGGGCGGTCATCGTGGCGGCCGCGATCGGCCTTGCCATGGTGCCGATCATCGGCCTCTTCATGCGCAATCATCCGCACGATCTGGGATTGAATCGCCTGGGCGAGCCCGGCGTGGCCGAAGCGCCCAAGCCCAGCGCGGTCAATCCGGCGGTGATGGCGCTCGATGCCTTGCGGGAGGCGATGGCGTCCAGGAACTTCTGGCTCTTGTTCGGCAGCTTCTTCATCTGCGGGCTCTCGACCAATGGGCTCATCGGCACGCATTTCATCGCCGCCTGCATCGACAACGGAATTTCCGAGGTGAGCGGCGCCGGCCTTCTGGCCGTCATCGGCGCCTTCGACTTCGTCGGCACGCTGGTCTCCGGCTGGCTCTCCGACCGCTGGAACAACCGCGTGCTCTTGTTCTGGTATTACGGCCTGCGCGGGCTCTCGCTCCTGTTCCTCCCCTACGCCTTCGATGTCTCCTTTTACGGCCTGTCCTTGTTCGCGGTGTTCTACGGGCTGGATTGGGTGGCGACCGTGCCGCCCACGGTCAGGCTGACCGCCGACGTCTTCGGCCGCGATAAGGCCGGGCTCATCTTCGGCTGGATCTTCACCGGCCACCAGCTCGGCGCCGCGGTCGCCGCCTTCGGCGCCGGCGCCATCCGCACCGGCCTCGACGACTATCTCCTCGCCTTCATCATCGCCGGCGGCTTCTGCCTGGTTGCGGCGCTGATGTCGCTCGCCGTCGGGCGGGCGGGCAGCGAAGGCAAGGTGCCGGTGGCGGCGGCAGCGGCGCGCGGTTGAGCGGGGTCGACCGGATCACCCCTTTCAATCCCCCAGCGCAACGCCTTCACGCCTGGGGTCGGCGCCGCCCAGGAGGCCGGTGCGGGTGACTGCGATGCCATGCAGCCCGCTGGTGAATTCGCTGATCCGCGTCTCGTGGCCCATCGCCTTGAGGGAGGCGGCGAGCGCCGGCGCCGTGCTCGCCGTCTCGAGCTCGGTCACGCTATTGCGGCTGCCGACCAGCGGCAGGTCGATGGCGGCTTGGATGTCGTAGCGCCAATCGGCCCAAGCGACGATCGCCTTGGCAACGTAGTTGATGATGGCGCTGCCGCCGGGCGAGCCGATGACCATCGCCAAATGGCGGTGGCGATCGAAGAGGATGCTGGGGCTCATGGAGCTGCGCGGCCGCTTCGAGGCTTCGACGCGATTGGCCACGGGCTTGCCATCCTCGACCGGCGCGAAGGAGAAGTCCGTCAGCTGATTGTTGAGGAGAAAGCCGCGGACCATCAGACGCGAGCCGAACTGGTCTTCGATCGTCGTCGTCATCGACAAGGCATTGCCGGCATCGTCGACGATCGACATGTGGCTCGTGGACGGAAGCTCGAGCGCATCGTCGTTGCCCCAGAGCCGGCCGGCGAGAAGCGGCGGCTGGCCGGGTGCGGCGCGTTTCATGCTGGCGTCGGCTCGAATGAGCCGGGCTCGGCTTTTCAGGTAGGCGGCATCGATCATCCCTCTGACCGGAACGGCGACCACGTCCGGATCGGCGATGTAGAGACCGCGATCGGCATAGGCCAGACGCTCGGCTTCCGAGAGGAGATGCGCGGCCGCGACCGATGGCGGCTTCAGCGGTTTCAGCGCGAAGCCATCGAGAATGCCCAAGATTTGCAGGAGCGTGATGCCCCCCGAACTGGGCGGCCCCATGCCGCAGATCTCGTAGCGGCGATAGGGTCCGCAGACGGCAGGCCGTTCCTTGGCGCGGTACTCCGCGAGGTCGGCCAGTGTCAGGTCGCCGGCATTGGCAGCCTCGCGCACGGTCCGCACCATGTCGGCGGCGATCGGTCCGGCGTAGAACGCCTCGGCTCCGCCTTTGGCGATGGCGGAGAGGGTCTCGGCCAGCGCGGGGTTCGCAAGCCGCGTGCCGACTGCTTTGGGCGCGCCGTCGGGGTTGTAGAAATAGTCCTTGGCGGTGGGCGATTTCGGCAGATGGGCTTCGTCCTTCAGGAGCCCGTACAGCCTGGGCGAGATGGCGAACCCCTCGGTTGAAAGCCGAATCGCCGGCTCGAACAGCCTGGCCCAGGGCAGCCGCCCATGCGCCTTGTGCGCCATCTCCAGCATTCTGAGAACGCCCGGCACGCCGACCGAGCGGCCGCCGACGACGGCGTCATAGAAGCGCATGGGCTTGCCGTCGGCACCGAGGAAGCGGTCGGGCTTGGCCGAAGCCGGTGCCGTCTCGCGTCCGTCATAGCTGGTGATGCGCTTCTCCCGCGCCGACCAATAGACGATGAAGGCGCCACCGCCGATTCCCGAGGATTGCGGCTCGACCAAGTTCAGCACCATTTGCGTGGCGATCGCCGCGTCGATGGCGCTGCCGCCTTGGCGCAGCATGGCGCGGCCGGCCTCGGCCGCCAGCGGATTGGCGGCGGCGACCATGTGGTGCTTGGCTCTGGCGAGCGTCTTGGTCGTGGCGCCGGTGGCGGCATCCGGCGCCTGGTTCTGGGCAAGCGCTGGCGCCGGTAGGCCCGGCGTCAGCACCAAGCAGACGAGGGTGAGAAGGCGTGCCGAAAGAGGGCAGGTTTTGATCATGACCATGAGTTTAGCCATGGCCGATGCGTCCCGTCATCCAGCCATCCTCGGGGTCATGTTACTCTCCCTCCATGGCAGAGCTGCGGGCGGCCAATGATGCGGGGGATCAGACGCTGATCGACGCGCTGACCCAGGCCCGCGCTCACTATCAGGCCGGGCATGCCGCGGCGGCGGAGCAGGGCTACCGCCAGATCCTCGAGACTCATCCCAACCAGCCCGAGGCGCTGCACCTCCTCGGCTATCTCGCCTATCAGGCGGGGCGGCACGAGGCGGCGATCGAGCTCATCGGCCGCGCCGTCGCCTTCGGCGACGAAGCCGCGGCACCCCGCAACGATTTAGCCTTGGCGCTCTGGGCGTCCGGCAGACCCGAGGCGGCGGCCCAGTGCTGCCGAGCGGCGCTGGCGCTGAAGCCGGGCTTTCCCGAGGCCTGGCTCAATCTCGGCAATGCGCGCAAGGATCAGGGCGAGCCCGGCGGCGCCATCCAATGCTATCGCCGCACGCTGGCACTCGATCGGCGCCGGGTCGAGGCCTGGAACCAAATGGCGATCACCTGGATCGAGGAGGCGCGGTTCGACCTGGCCGAAAGCGCCTGCCTCAGCGTGCTCAGCCTGCGGCCGACCATGGCTGAAGCGCACTACAACCGGGCGCTGGCTCTTCTGGTGCGCGGCCGTTGGGGCGAGGCCTGGCCGGAATTCGAGTGGCGGCTGCGCGTGAAGGCGATGGCGAAGACCCGCGCCGATATCGCCGGCCGGCGCTGGGAGGGCGGCTCCTGGTCCGGCGATCGGGCCGAGGCACCCGTCGTCCTCGTTCATGGCGAGCAGGGGCTGGGCGATTCGATCATGTTCTGCCGCTTCGCCCCCTTGGTGGTCGCCCGCGGCTGGCAGGTGGTGCTGGCCGTCCAACCCGAGATCGTCGGGCTCTTGGCCGAGGGGCTGGATTCCGAGGAGCTCACGGTCGGGGTGATCCCGAACGCGGCCGAGGGCATCGACGTGGCGCTTCCGCCCTACGATTCGCAAGTCTCGCTGATGAGCCTGCCGGCCTTGTTCGCAACCGAGCCCGCGACCATCCCCCATGAGCCCTATCTCCGAGCCGATCCGAAGCGTCGGCAACGGTGGCGGGCGCGCATTCATGAAGCGGCTCCCAGCGGAATTCGGGTCGGCCTGGTATGGGCCGGCAATCCGCGTCGGGGCAATACGGCCGGTGCCGCCGTCGACCGCCGCCGGTCGCTCTCGCTCTCCCTGCTGGCGCCGTTGGGCGGCATCGAAGGAGCTCACTTCTTCGCCCTGCAGAAAGGCAAGGCCGGGCTCGAGGCCCTGCAGCCGCCGCCGGCGCTCGGGCTCGTCGATCTCGCTCCGGAGATTCGGGATTTCCGCGACAGCGCCGCCATCATCGCCGAGCTCGATCTATTGATTTCCGTCGACACCGCGGCCGCGCATCTCGCCGGCGCGCTTGGCTGCAAGGTGTGGCTCTTGAACCGCTTCGACACCGATTGGCGCTGGCTCTGGGAGCGCAGCGATTCCCCCTGGTATCCCTCGCTCACGATCTACCGGCAGCCCCGGCGCGGCGACTGGCAGGCGACGATCCAGAGAGTGTCGGTCGATCTGGAACGTCTCGCCCGCGAGCCTGGCGGGCTCAGCGCGCACCCCGGAGTTTGACGATCGGATCGACGGCGCGGGCTTCCGTGTCCCACGGAAACAGGATCCAGGTATCCTGGCTGACCTCGGTCACGTAGGTGTCGACCAGCGGGCGGCCCGCCGGCTTCGCGTAGACCGTGGCGAAATGCGCCTTCGGCAGTATGCCGCGAACCGCCTGGGCGGTGACGCCGGTGTCGACGAGGTCGTCGATGATGAGCCAGCCGCTGCCGTCGCCGGGGGAGCCCTTCAAGATCGTGAGCTTGCCTTGGGTACGGTCGTCATAGCTGGCGATGCAGACGGTATCGACCAGCCTGACGTCGAGCTCGCGGGCGACCACGGCGGCCGGCACCAGCCCGCCGCGGGAGATGGCGACGATGCCGGTCCAGGGTCCCTTTTCCAAGAGCCGCCAAGCCAGCGCCTTCGCATCGCGATGCAGCTCCTCCCAAGAAACCGGGAAGGTCTTGCGCTGGGCCGATTGCTGGGTCATGGGCTGGCTGTTCTCCGAGGCGGGAGTCTCTAGAGCGTGATCCGGTGAAGTGCAATCACCCCCTCACCCTTCCCTCTCCCCCAGTGGGGGAGAGGGTTGCGAAGGCTTGGCGAGGCGAAGCCGAGCCTAGCCGTAGCTGGGTGAGGGGGATTCCATCTCACCGGATCAGACTCTAATAGCGGAACCCGTGCCGTTCCGACAATCGGCTCATGCCGCCTGATCGGTCCGCCGGCGCACCCGTTCCCGGTGCAGCACATAGAGGCCGCTGGCGACGATCACCGAGGTGCCGGCGGCGGTCCAGGCATCCGGCAGGTCGCCGAACCAGAGATAGCCGATCGGCACCGCCCAGATGATCTGCACATAGGCAAAGGGCGCCAGCACCGAGGCTTGCGCCAAGGTGAAGGCCCTTATGTTCATGTAGTTGGAGAGAGCGGCGGTGCCGCCCATCAGCAGCATCAGCAGCCAGCCCTGGCCATCGGGCCAAACCCATTGGAAGGGGGCGATGGCGGAGGTGATGAGGGCGCCGGTGACGGCGGTGTAGGCGAGCGTGGTCGAGCCCGGGTCATGGCGGGTCAGAAGCCTGGTGTTCACCTGATAGAGGGCCTGCAGGACCGCGACCGCCAGCGGCAGGAACAGGGCCCAGTGCACATGGCCGAAGCCCGGCCGGAGCACGATGACGACGCCGAAGAAGCCCACCAGCACCGCGGCGATCCGGCGCGGACCGACGATCTCGCCCAGCATCGGCACCGAGAGCACCGTCACCAGGAGCGGGGCCACGAAGTAGATCGCGATCGCATCGGCGATGCCGATATAGCTGATGGCGAGCACATAGATGAAGGAAGAGCTGATCTGAAACAGAGACCGGCTGACCTGCAGGAGCGGCTTTGCGGTCCGGGCGAGGCGGCGCCAGCCATAGACCGGCAGGAACGGCAGCAGCGCCAAGAGCTGCAAGGTATGGCGCGCCCAAATGATCTCCGTCACCGGATAGAAACGGGTCAAATCCTTGCTCACGGCATCGACCGAGATGCCGATGCAGCCGCTCACCAGCACGAGGGCAATCGCAATGAGCACGCCGGAGCGTTCGCGCTCCCGGGCGGCGGCGCTGTCGGCGGACTCGAGCTTGGCGGCGCTCACGGTGCGAAAATCCTTGCCGCGGGAGCCGAAGGCGGAGGAGTGTGGCGGCACTTCTGAGCCTCGCCGGTCCCGACACGCCCGTGCCCAATCTGCTCCGCCTTCTCGGTCCGTTGCTGGCCAGCGTCTTGCTGATGCAGCTCGCGACCGGGCTCTTCGGCACGCTGGCGCCGCTCACCATGTCGCTTGCCGGCTTCTCCACGGAAACCGTGGGAACGATCGGCTCGGCCTTCTATCTGGGCCTGCTGGCGGGATGCATCATCGGCGGTCCGTTGATCGAGCGGGTCGGTCACATCCGCACCTTCGCCGGCTTTGCCGCGATCTCGGCCGCCGCACCCCTGGCGTTGCCGGTCTTCCTCGATCCCTGGGCGTGGGCCGGGCTCAGGGCCATTTGCGGCCTCGCCATCGCCGTGCAGTCGGTCGCCGTCGAAAGCTGGCTCAGCGCCAGCTCGAATGACGAGAATCGCGGGCGCGTGTTCGCGATCTACATGTTCCTGGCCTATCTCGCCACCGCGGGCAGCCAGTTTCTTCTCACCCTCGACGATCCAAGGAGCGGCCATCTCTTCAGCCTGGTGGCGGGGTTTTCCGCACTTTGCCTGGTGCCGATCGCGCTCGCCCGTTCGGCCAATCCGGCCTTGCCCGAGCATGCTCCCTTCGGTATCGCCGAGCTCTACCGCCTCTCGCCGCTCGGCTTCATCGGCTGCGTCGCCTCCGGCCTGTTGCAAGGCGCGCTCTATTCGCTGGGCCCGATCTTCGCTGCTTCGAGCGGGCTCGGCCTCGCCCAAGTCTCGACCTTCATGAGCGCGACCGTCATCGGGGCGCTCCTGCTGCAGCTGCCGATCGGCCGCTTCAGCGACCGCATCGATCGCCGCGTCATGCTGCTCGCCGTCGCCGCTGGAACCGCATTTGCCGCGGCGGCGATCGTGCTGGTCGCGGCCCGGATGCCGGCGGCACTCATGGTCGCCGCCCTGCTGTTCGGCGGCTTCGCCGCAACGATCTATCCGGTCAGCGTCGCCCACGCCAACGACTTCCTCCAGCCCAAGGATCGGGTGGCGGCCAGCGCCGGATTGCTGTTCGCCTACAGCGCCGGAGCGAGCCTCGGTCCGTTCCTGGCTTCGCTCGCCATGGGTCGGATCGGTCCGGCCGGGCTCTACATGTTCTTGGGCACCGTCGCCCTCGGCCTTGCCGGCTTCGTCCTCTGGCGCATGCGCCAGCGCCCGACGGTCGATGCCGCCGCGAAGGGCCGCTTTGCGTGGCTCAGCAGTCATTCGACGTCTGGCGCAAATCCGACAGGCGCCACCCCTCAGGCCAGCTCCGACCCATAGTAGAGCGTGACGGTGTGCTTGGCTTCGGCGAAGAAGAGCCAGCGCTCGACCAGGGTGCCCAAAAGCGCCGTCGCCGCCGCCAGCACCGCTTCGGTGCCGGTGAGCCAGGCCGGCCCGGTCAGGGAGGCGAGCGCAAATCCGAGCGGCAGCAGAAACCCGACGATTGTGGCGATGCGCCGGAGCTTCTCCGCATGCTTGCGGGCGATGACGAAGCCCATCTCGCTCATGAGATAGTTCTCGCCGGTATGCGGCGAGGCCAAGAGCCTGACCTTGCCCAGGCTCCCGAGGCCGGTGGCGCTCTCCGGTGTGGAAGCCGCCCGGCTGGTGTCGATGAAGCGCCAATACTGCGCCTTCAAGGTCCAGCCCAAGATGAGCGTCACGACCGCGATCCAGCCGATGGCCGGGTGGACGAGGCCGAAGACATGGGCGAGCGCATGCAAGAGCAAGGCGCCGGTCATCAGACCGAGGGCGAGATAGACCGGCACCACCCATTTGTTGTGCCAGCGTTGGATCGTCCGCAGGCTCCGGTAGATCATCGCCGTCGAGGCAATGGTCGCGAGCGAGAGGAGAATGCTGAGGAGCGCCAGCAGAGTCCAAGCCCCGTCGAGGACGCCGAGAACGACCCAGCCGAAGGCGAAGAGCCCGGCGGCGGGATATGTGGCCAATGCAGCCACACCTTCGCGGCTGAGCCAGGACGAGCGCCACTGGGAGACGGCGCGCCAGGCGCGCTCGGGATGGCCGAGATGCAAGGTCGAGGACAACAGACCCGCGGTCACCAGTGCCAACGCTGCACCGAAGGCTGCCGCTCCGAACCAGCGATCGGGCGGCAGCAAGCCCACAAGTGCTGCGACACCGAGCCACACCAGCAGCCCGTAGCCGGCGCCCGACGCCGTCGTGAAGAGGATGATCGAGAAGGCAGGATGCATGTCAGGCGCGGCTTCTCACGTCGACAGCATCCGATCGATCCAGGCCAAGAGGCGGTTCTCGACCGCGGGGGCTTTTGCCTGCAGACACGAGGACGCGCCGGTCGAGCCGGGTGCCGTCTTGCGCGGCCGCGGCGGCAGGTATTTGTTCACGGGCTTGTAGTCGAGCTCGGGCATGAGATCGTAGCCGCCGCGCTCGGCCACCAAGCGCGATACCGCGCTCTCCGGATCGCCCAGATCGCCGAAGTGGCGGGCACCCACCGGACAGGTCGACACGCAGGCCGGCACCCGCTCCACCTCTTCCAGGTTCTCGTTGTAGATGCGGTCGATGCAGAGCGTGCACTTCTTCATCACGCCGTCGTCTTCATCGTATTCGCGGGCACCATAGGGACAGGCCCAGGAGCAGAGCTTGCAGCCGATGCAGAGCTCGGCATTCACCAAGACGATGCCGTCCTCCGCCCGCTTGTAGGAGGCGCCGGTGGGGCAGACCTCGACGCAGGCCGGCGCCTCGCAGTGCAGGCAGGATTTGGGGAAGTGGACCGTGCGTCCGCCGTGGCTGTCTTCCGTCTCGAAGGCATGGATGCGGTTGAACCAGACACCCTTCGCCTGCGCCCCGTAGGGATCCTGATCGGTGAGCGGTGCGGAATGCCCGCCGGTGTTCCATTCTTTGCAGTTGACGGCGCAGGCGTGGCAGCCGACGCAGATGTCGAGATCGATGACGAGCCCGAGCTTCCGCGGGCCGGGATCGGCGGGAAGGCTGGTCATGCGCGCCGGCCTCGGAACCAGGCGCCGTAGCGGAGCTTCGTCGGCGGCGGCACCATGCCCGGCGGGCGCGGCAGGGCCTGGAAGTCCGGCTCCGTGGTCGGCGGCTCGCCCGCACCTGCCTTCTCGATGCGCACCTTGAGATCATACCAGGCGGCCTGACCGGTCACCGGATCGGCATTGGCATAGCGGTAGAATCCGTCCCGCTCCGGCAGGAGCTCGGAAATGACGTGGTTGAGGAGGAACCCTGTCGTCGCCTCCGGCGCGTCTTGTGCGAGATTCCACGCACCCCGGCGCTTGCCCACCGCATTCCAGGTCCACACCGTGTCGGGGTTGACGCCGTCCATCAGCTTGACCTGGCCCTTCACCCTACCGTGGTGGCTTTCGATCCACACCCAATCGCCGTCGGCGAGCCCCATTGCCTCGCCCCGCGCCCGCTCGAGGTAGAGCGGGTTCGTGCCATGGATCTGCCGCAGCCAGGCGTTCTGCGAGCCCCAGGAGTGATACATCGCCATCGGCCGTTGGGTGATGGCGTGGAAGGGAAAGCGCCTTCCGTCCACCAGCGCCTCCTCGAAGGGCTCGTGCCAGAACGGCAGCGGATCGAAATACTCGGCCACGCGCCGGCGATGCGCCTCGGGGGGCTGCACGCGCCCGTGGCCTTCCGCGGCCAGCCGGAACCGCTGCAGGGGCTCGCTATAGAGCTGCAGGATGATCGGCGCCTCGGAGCCGATGAAGCCGAGCCGCTTGGCGAAGGCGAGGTATTCCCTGTTGACGTGCTTGTAGTAGCGCAGCTCCTCGGGCAGCTCGTGGCGGAAGAAGCAGCCATTCTCGATATAGCGCCGGACCTGCTCGGGATTGGGCGCGCCGGCGCCGACCTCGTTGCCGCTGGGCCCGCGCCAGCCGGCCAAGAGGCCGATGCCGGGGGCCCGCTCGTGATTGGCGATGTAGTCGGCATAGAGCCCGGGATAGCGGGGCGTTCCATCCTCGCGCACCAAGCCTGGAAGCTTGAGCCGCTGACCGAGATCGATGAGCACGTCCTGGAAGGGCCTGACGTCGCGATCGGGTTCCACCACCGGCTGGCGGATGGCGTCGGCGAGCCCGTCGGCGTCGCTGATCGGCCGATCCAAGAGCGAGATGCAGTCATGGCGCTCGAGATAAGTGGTGTCCGGCAGCACCAGATCGGCGTAGGGCACCATCTCGGAGAAATACGCATCGGAATAGATGATGCGCGGGATCTTGTAGGTGCCGTCCGGGCCCTTGTCGGTCAGCATGGCAAGCGTGCCCGGCACGTTCATCGCCGAGTTCCAGCCCATGTTCGCCATGTAGAGAAAGAGCGTGTCGATCGGGTAGGGCTCGGCCTTCCAGGCCTGCAGGATGACCTGCTGCAGAAGCCCATGGGCGGCGAGCGGCGCCTCCCAGGAGAATGCCTTGTCGAGCCGGCAGGGCGTGCCGTCAGCCAGGACCAGAAGATCCTCGGGGCCCTGGGGAAATCCCAGGGGCGGACCCTTCATGGCGCTCGAAGGCGCCACCTGGTCGGGCCTGCCGGCGGGCTTGACCGCCGGCGGTGCGGCCTTCGGATAGGGCGGCTTGTAGCGGAAGCCGCCGGGCACGTCGATCGAGCCCAGCAGGATCTGCAGGAGGTGCAAGGCCCGGCAGGTGTGGAAGCCGTTGGAATGCGCCGAGATGCCGCGCATGGCGTGCAGCGAGACCGGGCGGCCGATCATTGTCGCATGCCGCTTGCCGGTCCAATCGGTCCAAGGCTGGTCGAGCACGATCTCCTGCTGGAAGGCGGCATGGGCGAGCTCGGCCGCGAGCCGCTTGATCGTCGCCGCCGGCACGCCGGTCGACGCCGCCACGCGGTCGGGCGCATAGCGATCGTCGAGATAGCGCCCGGCCATGAGCTGGAAGACCGGAACCGCACGCCGTCCGTCGCCGAGCCGACGCTCGCCCGCGAGCGCCGGCTGGATCTCGCCGGCAAGCGCATCGGCAAGGCGACCCGCACCCATGTCCCAGACCAGCGGGCGGCCATCGCCATCGCGGGCGAAGAGGCCGTGATCGGCGCTACCGGGGTCTTGAATGACAAGCCAGGGCGCGTTGGTGTAACGCCGGAGATAGGCGACGTCGATCGCATCGGCGGCCAAGAGCTCATGGATGAGCGCCAGCACCAGGAGTCCGTCGGTGCCGGGGCGGATGCCGATCCATTCATCGGCGATGGCGGAATAGCCGGTGCGCACCGGGTTGATCGAGACGAATTTCGCGGCGCGCTCCGGCGGACGGGATTTGAGCTTGCCCAAGGCGAGCTTCAACGGATTGGAGGCATGGTCCTCGGCCACCCCGAAGAGCATGAAATAGCGTGTGTGCTCCCAATCCGGCTCGCCGAACTCCCAGAACGAGCCGCCGATGCTGTAGAGCCCGGCGGCGGCCATGTTGACCGAGCAGAAGCCGCCATGGGCGGCGTAGTTGGGCGTGCCGAAGGCGCTCGCCCACCAGCCGGTCAAGGCTTGGCTCTGGTCGCGCCCGGTGTAGAAGGCCAGACGGCGGGGATCCTGCTCGCGGATCTGGCCGAGCCAGCCCGTGGCCAAGGCGAGCGCCTCCTCCCATTCGATCTCCGCAAATTCGCCCGAGCCGCGCGGGCCCACGCGCTTCAAGGGCTTCGACAGCCGCGCCGGCGACAGGTGCTGCATGATCCCGGCCGAACCCTTGGCGCAGAGCACGCCCCGGTTCACCGGGTGGTCGCGATTGCCCTCGATGTAGCGGATGCTGCCGTCCTTGAGATGCACGCGGATGCCGCAGCGGCAGGCGCACATGTAGCAGGTCGTGGTCTTGACCGAATCGGAGACGGCGGGCGACAGCTCGATGTGTTCGGCGGGTGCCAGCCAGCTCACGTGACGGCGTCCACTTGCTCGTCCGTGAGGTCGCCCGGAACGATGGTGATCGGCACCTTGACCTTGCCGGCACCCTTGCCGGTCAGATAGGTCACCAGCGGGCCGGGTCCTTCCGGCCCGGTGCTGGCCGCCAGCACCAGGATGGAGATGCTGGCATCCTCGCCCAGCATCTTCACCACCTCTTCGCTGCGCGTACCCTCGCGCAGCTGCACGACCGGGATCTGCCCGGAGATGCGGTTGACGATCTCCGACAGCCTTTGCAGCGTCGCCTCCGCTTCCTGGCGCTTTTCGTCGCGCATGATCTCGCTGACGCCGCTCCAATGCTGGAACTCGACGGGCTCCTGCACATAGAGCAGCACCACGCGGCCGCCGGTCGCCTTGGCGCGACGGCTGGCGTAGCGAATCGCCACCGACAGCTCGGGGCTGTCGTCGACGACCACGAGGAACGTCCGGTCGTGGCGCGGGGGCGGCGCAACTGGCGTAGTGCTCATGGGTTCGGGCTTCGCCTTTCAGCTCCGGCGGAAGGCCAGGCTAGCAAGATATCCTGCCACTACCGCGATCGACACGGCAACGAGTCCATAAGCCATGGAAAGCTCTTGGGCAAAGTCGTAGATCTCCGCGCCGACGCCGATCTTGCTGATGAGGAGCGGTGTGGTCTGCGCGCTCACCACCTGCCCATCGCGCACGAGATAGACCTGCGCCTGATAGGTTCCGGTCGCCACATTGGCCGGGAAGGAGATCTTGGTGCGGAACAGCTGCTCGCCCAGAAAGGTGACGCGGGCAGCATCGGCGACGTAGAGCCCTTCGCGCTGCTTGTTGCGCACGAGGGCGGCGCGAAACTCCGGTAGATCGTCGCGCTGCGCTTCCGGATTGGGCGGAAGCAGCCGCAAATGCTCGAGGCCGAGCTGGTAGCGATCCAAGAGGCTCGGCTGCAGGATGTCGTCGATCGGCTTGCTGGATGCCAGCGCGTAAAAGGACGGCGCCTCCTCGAACGCCATCTCCTGCCGGTTGATCCAGACGCCGAAGAACCTTCCCTTGCGGCGGACCACCACAGGCCGCGACGGCCCGCTGACGACGACCACCACCTCGCCTGGCCCGTCGGTGGCGCCGAACATGACGACTTCGGCCCCGGTGAAGCCGGCGGTGATCGCCACCAGGTGATCGGCGAGATCGGCGACCAAGGGCTGCGCCGGCGCGGGTCCTGGGGCAAGAATGAGAGCCATGGCGGCCAGCGCTGCGAGAGGCAGCCTCACGACAGCAGCATCACGGCGACGGAATAGCGGTCGGCAGGCGTCACCATGAGGTCGAACGCGAGCTTGAGGCAGACGACCAGCACGGTGACCGCGAGCAGCCCGCGTAGCTGCTCGCCCCTCAGCCGCGAGCCGATCCTGGTGCCGATCTGCGCGCCGATGACGCCGCCGATGATGAGAAGAAAGGCGAGCACCACGTCGACCGCCTGGTTCTGCCAGGCCTGCAGGAAGGTGATGGCGCCGGCGACGAACACGATCTGCAGGAGCGAGGTGCCGACCACCATCGCGGTCGGCATGCCGAGCAGATAGATCATCGCCGGCACCATGAGGAAGCCGCCGCCAACACCCATGATCGCCGTCATCAGCCCGATGCCGAGACCGAGCGACAAGGGCAAGAGCGCGCTGATATAGAGCCGCGATTTGCGGAAGCGCATCTTCAGCGGCAATCCATGCAGCCAATTGTGCTGATGCAGCCGGCGCGGCTTGCCGCCGGAGCGCGCCAGCCGGAGATAAGTGCGGATGCTCTCCTGCAGCATGAGCAAGCCGAGCGAGCCCAGGAGCACGACATAGGTGAAGGAGACGACGAGGTCGATGTGTCCCAGCCGGCGGAGCACGCCAAACAGCCACACGCCGAAGCCGCCGCCGACCAGGCCGCCGCAGAGCAGCACCAGCGCCATCGGCACATCGACGTTGCCGCGGCGCCAATGGGCAAGCGCGCCGGAGAACGACGCGGCGACGATCTGATTGGACCCGGTTGCGACCGCCACCGGCGCCGGCACGCCGATGAACAGCAAGAGCGGCGTCAGGAGGAAGCCGCCGCCGACACCGAAGACGCCCGAGACGATGCCGATGAGCCCGCCGAGACCGACGACGAGAATAGTGTTCACCGAAATTTCGGCGATCGGCAGATAGACGTGCATCGGGCCTGAGTGTTGAGCCGCTGGGGCCGCGCGAGGGCCGGCATTTTGCGCCGAACGCCGGCGAAGCGCAAACGTCCGTGGGGGTGGGGAGCCCCGGCCGCGGGCTCCTGGGCTAAGAGTCGGCTCCGCGGATTAGCGACCGCTCAATCCTCATCCTCGCCGCCCTGCCGGCGCGGCCGGCCCGCAGCGGGCGGCAACCGCACCTCCAAGACCGGCTGGATGACCGTCGACACGGCTTGCTGGGTGGCGGACTGCGCCGGGATGCGCTGCGGCCGCCAGCGCGGTGCCGCGTCGTAGAGCGCCTGCTGCTCGCGCGCGATCCAGGCGGCCAACCCGTCGACGTCCTCGCGCGTCATCTGTGTCTCGCGCGCTTCGAGCTCGATCCAGAGGTTGTTGAGGCGCATCAGGCGCTGGCGGCCGACCGGCATCGCCTCGACCTCGGCCATCCGCTCCTTGCCCCAGGCGATGGTGACGCTCCGCGCCGTCTGCGCCTCGCGGACGACACCCTGCAGGCGCTCCAGCTTGTCGGGCGGCAGGATGCCATCGCCCGGGCCGCAGCGTTTGGAGAGCTCTTGGATCCGCTGGAAATCCGCGCCGGTCAAATCGGCGAGCCGCTTGCCGTAATAGACGAGATCGAGGCTGCGCGGCGACAGCGGCGCCGGCAGGTCGGCGATCGGACCGACCGGCGCCTTGCCCCCCGGCAGGAGCTTGCAATCGGCTTTCTTTCCCGCGTTGAGCGGGGGAGCAGGGGGCGGCAGCGCGATGCCCGGTCTGGGCGGCTGGCTCAGCGAGCCTTGCGCCGCCGCCATCTCTGGCGAAGCCAGCAGCAAGATCAGCCCTAAGGCGAAGCACCGACCCATGGTCCGTTCCGCATCCCAACGGGATGGAGCATTTTATATCAATATTTGCTGCGTTTGCGCTAGTCTCCCGCCGCTGAAATTCGACCGCGAACTTCGGAATCATCACACAAGATGGTTGAGCCGCACCGGAGCCGTTCGCGGGGTGCCGACCATCGATACCAGCTCCGCTCCCTCAACCCTCCTCGCCGCCGGGCTTGCGGGGGCGCGCCGGCGGCGGGGGGCCCGCCGGGCCCGGTGCCGCCTGCAGGGCTGCCGCCGGCTGCCCCGCCCCCGTCTGGGCGGCTGTTGGCGGTGCTGTTGGCGGCAGGGTCGCCCGCTGCGCCGGACGCTGACCGGGTGCTGCGTCGTAAAGCGCCTGCTGCTCGCGGGCGATCCAGGCGGCAAAGCCGTCGACATCCTCCCGGGTCATCTGCGACTCATGCAGGCTGAGCTCGGTCCAGAGCTCGTTGAGCCGGGTCAAGCGCGCCCGCCCGACGGGCAGCGCCTCGACTTCGGCCATGCGTTGCTTCGCCCAAGCGATGGTGCCGCCGCGCGTCTTTTGCGCCTCGCGCACCACGCTCAGCAGCTTCTGCAGCTTTTCTTCGGAGAGGATGCCCTCGCCCGGTCCGCATTTCTGCGACAGCTCGCCGATGCGCTGGAAGTCCGCCTCGGTCAGATCCACCAGGCGCTTGCCGAAATAGATCAGGTCCAGGCTGCGCGGGGACAAGGGCGTGGCCACGTCGGCGATGTGGGCGACCGGCGCCTTGCCCCCCGGCAGCAAGGCGCACTCGCCGGTGCGGAGCGGGGCGGCTTGCCCGGGCCTCGGCGGTTGCGCCGGGGGGGCTTGCCCCAGCGCCGCCGGCGTTCCCAGCAAGGCGAGCAGCAACGCCATGAGGAGGCATCGACCCATCGATTCGATCCGAGCCTGGTTGCAGTGGCTGGAAACTCGGAAGACGGTCTCGCCGCCTTCGCCTGGCAATTCTAGCGCAAGACGCCGCCGCCCCGCACCACCTGGTAGAGGGGATTGAAGCTGATGCGGTAGGCGAGCTCCGCCGGCCGCTCGACATCCCAGAGGACGAAATCGGCCGCCTTGCCGGCTTCCAGCGTGCCGCATCGGGCTGCCAGACCCAGCGCCCTGGCGCCGTTGCGGGTGACGCCGGCCAAGGCCTCCTCCGGGGTGAGGCGGAAGAGGGTGCAAGCCATGTTGAGCACCATGAGGATCGAGGTCATGGGTGAGCTGCCGGGATTGCAGTCGGAGGCGAGTGCCATCGGCACCTCGAGGCGACGCAGGAGGTCGATCGGCGGCACTTTGCTCTCGCGCAGGAAATAGTAGGCGCCCGGCAGCAGCACGGCGACGCTGCCGGCCTCTTTCAGATCCGCCGCCCCCTGCTCGGAGAGGTGCTCCAGATGATCGGCGGACAAGGCCCCGAAACTGGCCGCGAGCGAGGCGCCGCCCTGGTCGGAGAGCTGCTCGGCATGCAGCTTGACCGGCAGGCTCAGCCGCCGCGCCGCCTGGAACATTCGCCTGGTCTGCGCCGGGCTGAAGGCGATCCGCTCGCAAAACGCGTCGACCGCGTCGACGAGATGCTCGGCCGCCGCCGCCGGCAGGACCTCTTCGGCTTGGAAGTGGATGTAGTCATCGGCGCGGCCCTCGAACTCCGGCGGCAGCGCATGGGCGCCGAGAAAGCTGGTGGAGACGGTGATACCCGATTCCTGGCCCAGCTTGCGGGCGATCTGGAGCATGCGGATCTCGGTCGGCCGATCGAGGCCGTAGCCGCTTTTGATCTCGATGGTGGTGACGCCCTCCGCCATCAGCGCCTGCAGCCGACGCCGGGCACTCGCCAAGAGGGTTGCCTCGTCGGCGGCCCGGGTCGCCGCCACGGTCGAGCGAATGCCGCCGCCGGCGCGCGCAATGTCTTCATAGCTCGCACCTTGCAAACGGAGCTCGAATTCCCGGGCGCGATCGCCGCCATAGACGAGATGGGTGTGGCAATCGACGAGGCCGGGGGTGATCCAGCGCATTCGCGCATCCATGACCGTGCGCGCCAACCTTTCGGGAGGCCCCGTGAGCTCCGCGCGGGCACCGACCCAGGCGATGCGGCCGCCCTCGACCGCGATCGCGCCATCGGCGATCTCGCCATAGGGCCGCCCCGGCACCATGGTCGCCAGCCGCGCATTCAGCCAAATCGCATCCCACATCAGGCTTCGCTCCCGGGAGACCGGCCTCTAATCTAGCCCGGCCATGAGCGGAAATTCCCCTTCATCCTCGCTGTTCGCCGCCGCGGCCTTGCTGCCCGAGGGCTGGACCGAGAGGGTACGCTTCGAGATTGCCGGCGACGGCGGGCTTGCCCGGGTGACGGCGGGGGCCTCGCCCGAGGGAGCCCAGCGCCTTTCGGGTCCGGTCATCCCCGGCATGCCGAATGTGCATTCCCACGCCTTCCAGCGGGCGATGGCGGGTTTGGCCGAGCATCGAGGCGCCGGGGACGATGATTTCTGGACGTGGCGGCAGGTCATGTATGGCTTCGTCGAGCGCCTGGGTCCCGATCAGATCGAAGCGGTGGCGGCCGAGCTCTACGTCGAGCTCCTGGAAGCCGGATACACCGCCGTGGGCGAGTTCCATTACCTGCACCACGCGCCCGATGGCCGGGCCTATGACGACGCGGCGGAGCTATCGGAGCGCATCATCGCCGCGGCTGAGAGCACGGGGATCGGGCTCACCTTGCTTCCCGTGCTCTATGTCAGCGGCGGCTTCGGAGCCAAGCCGGCGGGTCCGGCCCAACGCCGGTTTCTCAATACCCCCGATCGATTTCTCAAGCTGGCGGCGGCGCTCTTCCAGCGGCACAAGGACGATCCGCAGCTCAAGGTGGGGATCGCGCCGCACAGTCTTCGCGCGGTGCCGCCGGCAGCCTTGAGCGAGGCCGTCGCCGGGATCGGCAGGCTCGACGGCGCGGCGCCGATCCATATCCACGTAGCCGAGCAGACGCGGGAGGTGGAGGAGTGCCTGGCCTGGAGCGGAATGCGCCCGGTCGAGTGGCTGCTCGAGCACCAGGCGGTCGATCGGCGCTGGTGCCTGGTTCATGCCACCCACATGAACGAGGCCGAGATCCAGCGCCTGGCGTCCAGCGGCGCCGTCGCCGGGCTCTGTCCGACGACGGAGGCCAATCTCGGCGACGGGGTGTTTCCGGCCGGCGCCTATCTCGCTGCCGGCGGGGCCATCGGCATCGGCTCCGACAGCCATATCTCAACGAGCCCGATCGAGGAGCTGCGCTGGCTCGAATATGGCCAGCGCCTCGTTCTGAGGCGCCGCAACCTCTTGGGATCTCCCGGCGGCTCGGTCGGTGCCGCACTCTATCGCCGGGCGCTCGCCGGCGGCGCCCAGGCCCTGGCCCGCCCCATCGGCCGGCTCGCCCCGGGCGCGCGGGCCGATCTCGTGGTTCTCGATCCCGAGTCGCCGACCCTGGCCGGCAAGACCGGCGACCGGCTCCTCGATGCGTTGGTGTTCGCCGGCAACGCGAACCCGGTCAAGGACGTGATGGTCGGCGGCCGATGGCAGGTCCGGGACGGTAGGCATCTTGCGCGCGAGCCCGTCCGCTCCCGCTTTCGCCGGACCATGCAGGCTCTCGGCGTCTAAGGTGCGCGTTTCGTGTGACTCCGATTGCCCCCACCCCGACCCTCCCCCACGCTGACGCATGGGGGAGGGAGCAGGAGGTCCGTCTCGACTCCCTCCCTCGCCGAAGGCGGGGGAGGGCTGGGGTGGGGGCATCCCTTGAACGGACTTGGTCTACCGCGCGCGCTCGAGCTCGAAGGTGTAGACCCCGTCGGCCTCCGACCAGGTGATGAGCGCGTGGCCGGCGGCGCGGCAGAAGGCCTGGAAGTCCTTGACCGCGCCGGGGTCGGTCGCCAGCACGACGAGCTTGCCGCCGGGCGGCACGTCCTTCAGCGCCTTGCGCGCGCGGAGCACCGGCAGCGGACACTTCAGGCCCTTGGTGTCGAGGATTGGGGTGTCGGCCATCACCGGCGATCCTTAAGGCATGGACTCTGGGTGGCCAAGGGCGCTCAGCCGCCGACGAAGCTGACGATCACCCCGGTCGCTTCATCCGCGTGCACGATGAGCGTCTCCTTGGGGCCGGGCTTGGGGTCGACGCCGGTCGATTCCAGAGCGGCTCTGGTGCGTTTGATGTCGCTGACGCGAAGCGTGAGTGCCACGATGCAAGGCAGCGGCCGCGTCGCCTGCGCCTCCACGCCCGGAAAGCGGCTCGCGAGCGATGCGGGCGGCACGATCTCGATCGCTTCCCGGCCGGTGTCGACGACGGGGTGGCGGCAAACGGTGTCGACCGCATGCTTGCCGAACCAGCGCTGGAACAGCTCGACCACCGGCCCGGGCTCGGCGGCGGCAATGGTGTAGCGCTCGACCGCGATCGATTCGTTGGCGTGCCTCACCCATTCCGGGCGGCGCGTGAGCGCGGGCGTGGTGTGATGGCAGACGAAGGCGCGAAATCCCGGCACCGTGCCGTCCGCCGGATTGACCAGGCGGAAGCGCAGGAGCTGCTCGCCCTCCTTGAGCTCGATCCCGCGGGCAAGATCGGTCGGGCCGACCGGCCGGTAGCCCTCGCGCGCCAACAGCGAGGCGGCCGCCTCGGGATCGGCCGAGCCGAAGGCGAGCCCGATAGCGCCGGGGCCGATCGCCAGGTGGCGCTCGAGATTGCGGGTGTCCGCCTTCTCGTCGACGATGCCGATGAGCTCGATATAACCCTCGTTCAGCATGATGCAGTAGTTGCCGGTGCCGCGACCCTGGTGGCGGCCGCGGGGGGTCAGCGTGAAGCCGAGCCTGGCCCAGGTGCGCTTCGCCATCTCGAGATCGCGCGCGACCACCTGCAGATGATCGACGCCGTGGATCGGGGCAGTCATTGGTTTAATCCGGGCATCGCCTCAGCCACCGAGCACGCGGCCGGCCACCGCATCGAGCTTGGCCACCAGCTCGGGATCGCGGGCGTCCTTATGGGTGATGAGGGCGTGATCGAGCACCGTGCGGCAACCCTTCGGACAGGGCCCCTGATGCGCGGCCAATCTGGGCACCACCGCCTTCACCAGTGCGCGGGCCTTGTCGGCATTGCCCAAGAGCACCTTCACCACCGACTCCACCGTCACATGGTCGTGGTCCGGGTGCCAGCAATCGAAGTCGGTGACCATGGCGACGGTGGCGTAGCAGAGCTCCGCCTCGCGGGCGAGCTTCGCTTCGGGCATGTTGGTCATGCCGATGACGTCGCATTTCCAGCTGCGGTAGAGATTGGATTCCGCCAGCGAGGAGAATTGCGGGCCTTCCATCACCATGTAGGTGCCGCCGCGCCTGACATCGAGGCCGAGGCCCTGGCCGGCGGCGACGAGGTGATCGCCGAGCCTGCCGCACACGGGATGCGCCATGGAGACATGCGCCACGCAACCCTTGCCGAAGAAGCTCTTGGCCCTGGCGAAGGTGCGGTCGATGAACTGGTCGACGACGAGGAAGCTGCCGGGGGGCAGATCGGCGCGCAGCGAGCCCACCGCCGAGACCGAGATCACGTCGGTGGCGCCGACCCGCTTCAAGGCGTCGATGTTGGCGCGGTAGTCGATGTCGCTCGGCGCATGGCGATGGCCGCGTCCATGGCGCGGCAGAAAGACCAGGGGCTGCCCGTCGAGGGTGCCGAACATGAGCTGATCGGAAGGATCGCCCCAGGGCGTGTGCACGGTCTGCCAGCGCATGTCGGTCAGACCTGGAATGTCGTAGACGCCGCTGCCGCCGATGATGCCGACCAGCGCCTTGTTCTCGGCCTTTGCCATGGATGGCTCCCTGCCCCCAATGCGAGCTGGGGAGTTTTTCAACAATGCCGGCTCCCGGCAAGCGTGGATGAGGGCCGACGAATTCCTAGAGGGCACCAACGAAACGGGCCACCCTGGGTGGCCCGATCTGAGTGAGACGGGCCACCCTGGGTGGCCCGACCCGAACGAAACGGGCCACCCAGAGGTGGCCCGATCGGTTCGGCGCGGCGTCGGGTCCGAGGCTCAGTGAATATCGGCCCAGACCTTGCGCTTGGTCGCGTAGAGCATGCCGGTGAGGATGAGAAGGTAGAGCATCACCTTCCAGCCGAGCTGCTTCCTTTGCTCGAGGATCGGCTCGGAGGCCCAGGTAAGGAAGGTGGTGACGTCGCGCGCCTCCTCAGCCACCGTCGCCGGCGTTCCGTCCTGGAAGGTGACGCTGCCTTCATTCAACGGCGGCGGCATGGCGATCTGGTGGCCTGGGAAGACCGCGTTGTAGTTCATCCCCTCCAACAGCTTCACCTCGGCCGGCGGCTCGCCGTAGCCGGTGAGAATGGCGAAGAGATAGTCGGGGCCGCCCGGGCGGGCGCTGACGATCTTCGAGAGGTCGGGCGGCAGCGCGCCGTTGTTGACGGCGCGGGCGGCCTTGTCGTTCGCATAAGGCTTGGCGAAGCTGTCGGAGGGTCGTCCGGGCCGCGTGAACATCTCGCCCAGGTCGTTGGGGCCGTCCTGCACCTCGACGCTGGCGGCGATGGCGCGAATGTTCTCCTCGTCGAAACCGATCTCCGCCAGGTTGCGATAGGCGAGATAGGTCATCGGATGGCAGGCCGAGCACACTTCCTTGTAGACCTGGAAGCCGCGCTGGAGGGCCGCCCGGTCGAAGGTGCCGAAGAGACCGTCGAACGACCAGTGCTGCTTCGCCGGACGGCTTTCCTCCGCGGCTTTCGCTGATCCGAAGGTGAGCGCCAGGACGGCGAGAGCGGCGGCGAGGCGGCGCATTACGGCTTCTCCATGGGTGCCGCTCTGGCGCCGGCGATACCGGCACCGCCGGCCAAGACCGGGGCGTTGATCGAGGTTGGCAGCGGCAGCGGTCGCTCGAGCTTGCCCAAGAGCGGCGTTAGAATGAGGAAGTGGAAGAAGTACCAGAAGGTGGCGATGCGGCCGACGATGAGGAACGCGCCGCTCGGCGGGTTGGCGCCGACCCAGCCCAGAACCAGCGCGTCGACGACCAGGACCCAGAAGAACCACTTGAACACCGGCCGGAACCGCGCCGAGCGCACCCGGCTGGTGTCGAGCCAAGGCAGGATCAGCAGCAGCAGGATCGAGCTGAACATGGCGATGACGCCCAGGAGCTTGTTCGGGATCGAACGCAGGATCGCGTAGAACGGCAGCAAGTACCATTCCGGCACGATTTCCGACGGCGTCGACAACTGGTTGGCCGGGATGGAGTTGTCCGGATTGCCGAAGATCTCCGGCCAGAAGAACACGATCGCGGCATAGACGATGAGGAACACGCCGAGCCCGAAGAGATCCTTCACCGTGTAGTAGGGATGGAAGGGGATGCTGTCCTGCGGGCCCTTGGTGTCGATACCGATGGGATTGCTGGAGCCGAACCGGTGAAGGGCCACCAGATGCAGCACGACCACGCCGACGATGACGAACGGCAAGAGGTAGTGCAGCGAGTAGAAGCGGTTGAGCGTCGCGTTGTCGACGGCGAAGCCGCCCAACAGCCAGGTGACGACCTTCGGGCCGACCAGGGGAATGGCGGAGAACAAGTTGGTGATGACGGTGGCACCCCAGAAGCTCATCTGGCCCCAGACCAGCACGTAACCCATGAACGCCGTCGCCATCATCAACAGCAGGATCACCACGCCGATGATCCACAACAGCTCTCTCGGCGCCTTGTAGGAGCCGTAATAGATCCCGCGGAAGATATGGATGTACACCGCGATGAAGAACATCGAGGCGCCGTTCATGTGGATGTAGCGGATGAGCCAGCCATAGTTCACGTTGCGCATGATGTTCTCGACCGAGCTGAAGGCGAGGTCGGCATGCGGGGTGTAGTGCATCGCCAGCCAGATGCCGGTGACGATCATGATCACCAGCATGATCCCGGCCAGCGAGCCGAAGTTCCAAAGGTAGTTCAGGTTCTTCGGTGTCGGGTACTCGTGCAGCTCGTGCTGCATGAAGGTGAAGACCGGCAGCCGGTGGTCGATCCAGCGCACCAGGCCGTTCTTGAAGGTTGGCTCTGCCATGGTCTCGAGGGCCCCTATCCGACGCGGATGGTTGTGTCGTCGAGGAAGGCGTAGGGCGGGATCGGCAGGTTCGCCGGCGCCGGGCCTTTGCGGATGCGTCCGGAGGTGTCGTATTGCGAGCCGTGGCAGGGGCAGAACCAGCCGCCGTACTCGCCCTTCGGATCGGCCGGCTTCTGACCCAGGGGCACGCAACCGAGATGCGTGCACACGCCCACCATGATCAGCCACTCGGGTTTTGGCGCGCGCTTGCTGTCGGGTTCCGGATCAGGCAGCTCGGCCAGCGGCACATCGGCGGCGGTCTTGATCTCTTCCGGTGTGCGGTGCCGCACGAACACCGGCTTGCCGCGCCACAAGACCGTAATCGCCTGGCCGACGGCCACCGGCTTCAGATCGACGTCCGCCGTCGATAGCGCCAGCACGTCGGCCGAAGGGTTCCAGTAGTGGATGAACGGCCAGGCCAGGGACGCCGCCCCGACCGCGCCCATGGCCGAAGTCGCCAAGAAGAGAAAGTCGCGCCGGGTCTCGCCCTTCGCGTCGTGCGCAGTCGCCATGAATCCACCCCTAACGCGGCCCCCCTCACATCGGCAGGGCCCCTGTGAGACCGGCTGGAACCTAACCTAGTTTCACGGCCTTGTCGGACTGTGCGACACTATGACGCAAGACACTGAGGACGCTGGCGATTCATGCCCCGAACGGGTCGCCGCCGCGGCCTCGTGGGGCTTGCGCTCGAGGCTGCCGACGAAGGCTGCCGGCGCCCTGGAAGAAGGCGGACTCGATGCGTCTAGTTCTCTACGAACCGGACATTGCCGAGAACACCGGCGCCATCCTGAGGTTGGCGGCGTGCCTGGCGGTTCCGGTGGACCTGGTCGAGCCCGCAGGCTTCGTCCTCGACGACCGCCGGCTGAGGCGGGTGGGGATGGACTACGTGGATCAGGTGCGGCTTCTCCGCCATACCTCTTGGCAGCGCTTTCTCGAGGCGCGGCCGCCCGGCCGGCTCGTGCTGCTGACGACCAAGGCCGCCCAAGCCTATACCGACTTCGCCTTCGCGGAGGGCGACGCGCTGCTGCTCGGGCGCGAAAGTGCGGGCGTTCCGGCCTCGGTGCACGCCCTCGCCGACGCACGGATCAAGGTGCCGATGCAGCCTCTCTCCCGTTCGCTCAACATTGCCGTAGCCGCCGCGATGGTGCTAGGCGAGGCGCTGAGGCAGACCGCCGGCTTCCCTGGGGGCTTCCCCGGGCCTGCCCCATCGCCAACCCCGATGGACGAGACATGAACGATCCCGCGAGCGAGCGGAAAGAGGCGGCGAACCAGTGGTTCGGCCAGCTCCGCGAGCGGATCTGCGCCGCCTTCGAAGCCCTCGAGGACCAATGCCGCAATCCCGGCTCCGAGCTCGCCCCCGGCCGCTTCGAGCGCAAGGCCTGGGAACGGCCAGGCGGCGGCGGCGGGGTGATGGCGATCATGCGCGGGCGCGTGTTCGAGAAGGTGGGCGTCAACATCTCCACCGTCCATGGCGAGCTTACCCCGGAGTTTCGCAAGCAGATCCCGGGTGCCGCGGAGGATCCGCGCTTCTGGGCCGCGGGCATCTCGCTCGTTGCCCATCTGCAGTCGCCGCTGGTTCCGGCGGTGCACATGAACACCCGCCACATCGTGACCACCAAGGGCTGGTTCGGCGGCGGTGCCGATCTCACCCCGATGGTTCCCGAGGAGGCCGATACGGCGGCCTTTCATGGGGCGCTCGAGAGCGCCTGCGCGCGCCACGACAAGGACTACTACCCGCGCTTCAAGAAATGGTGCGACGACTATTTCCATCTTCCCCATCGCGGCGAGCAGCGGGGTGTCGGCGGCATCTTCTTCGACAATCTCGATACCGGCGATTGGGAGCGCGACTTCGCCTTCACCCGCGATGTCGGGCTGGCCTTTCTCGAGGCCTACCCGGCGATCGTGCGCCGGCACATGGACAGGCCCTGGACCGAGGAGGAGCGGCGCCATCAGCTCGTGCGCCGCGGCCGCTACGTCGAATTCAATCTGCTCTACGATCGCGGCACGCTGTTCGGCCTGAAGACCGGCGGCAATGTCGAGGCGATCCTGATGAGCCTGCCGCCCGCCGTCGCTTGGCCATAGTGTCCCGCCTCTGAAATTCGTCAGCGAATTTCAGAGATAAGCGGGCCACTAATCAATTGAATCTAGTGTGATGATTCCGAAGTTCGCCAACGAACTTCGGAATCATCACACGAGCCCGCATTATTTCCAAGCGACCGCGAAGATCTCGACCGACTCCTTGAAGCCCTTCAGCTGCCGCTGGCCGCGGCTCTCGAAGGTGAACGACTTGCCGGCGCAGAGGCCCTGCACCACGCTCGCCACCATGATCTCATCCGTCCCGGCCTCGCCACAGACGCGCGCGGCCAGCTGCACGGTCGAGCCGAAGAGGTCGCTGCCTTGGGCGATCGGCTCGCCGGCATTGACGCCGATCCTCAAGTGCAGCTCCGGCGGCCTGCCGCTCTGATTGTGCTGGGCCACCGCCCGCTGGATCTGGACCGCGGCGGCGACGGACTCCTGCGCCTTGTTGAATGCCGCCATGATGCCGTCGCCGGTGTGCTTGATCTCGCGCCCGGCATTGTCGCGGAGCGCTTGGCGGACCGCCTGGTTGTGCGCCTCGACCAGCTCCATCTGCGCCTGATCGCCGTGGGTCTGGGTGAACGCGGTCGAGCCGATGATGTCGGTGAACAGCACGGCGACGAAATCCGCCCTGGCGGACTTGGTCTCGGCCTCGTTCCAGCGGTCAAGGGCGGCGATGAGCGCCGGCTCGTCGGACTTCTGGCCTTGGAGATGCGCCTGGATGCCGTCGATGCCGGCCTTGAACATGTCGAGATATTTCGGCTGCGCCAGGTACTCCTGATAGTTCTGCGCGAAGTTGCTGGAGCCATCGGGATCGAAGGCGATCTTCGCCAGCGACTTCGCCAAGAGCCAGCGCACTTCCGATTGGTCGAGCCGTTTCTCGCGCGCGATGCCTTCGCAGGCGCCGGCGTAGAACAGGTGGCAGCCGAAGGTGCTGTAGGGATCGAGCCGGTTGTCGGTGACGTGGCGCCCGCGCTCGATCACCCGGGCCAGCGAGGCGTGCAGGTAGGCGATCACCGCCTCGTCGCACTCCTGCAGCAGGAGGAGACGTTCGGGCTTGACCGTGAACACTTCCGCTTTGCCGGCTTCCTCGCTCTCCGCGGTGGTCGTCGGGGCGGGTTCGGAAGCTGAAGCTCCCTTATCCTCGGCCGGGCGGCGCGGCGCCAGAGCCGAAGGCATGATCAGGGCGTCGCGTTCGCCGCGGCCACGCGACGGGGAGAAGATGGCGCGAATCTGCGCGGCCTCCTCGGCGGTGAGCAGCATCCGCCAAAACCAGAAATAGCCGATGACGAAACCGAGCACCGCGCCGCCGACGAGCGTGCCGTGCGACAGCGTGGCGGCGAACAGGGCCGAGGCGAGCGCGTAGGTGGTGACGCTGACGACCCCGGCGCCGGCGGCCGCCGAGGCGCCTTTGATGATAAGCACACTGCTCGGCGGCGTCTTCCGCACCGCCGATTGCCCCTCCGCGCCGGCACCGGCACCGGCCTTTGGCCGCGCGCCGCCGCCGGCGCGAGCCTGGCCCCCGGAATCGGCGGAACGGCTGCGACTTCGTGCCGCACGCGGCGCCGCCGTGCCGACGGCCGCATCGCGCTCATCGACCTCTTCGAGCGCCGCGCCGCCGGCGGCGCCGCCGGCGGATTTGCTCGCGCCGGCAGAAGAAGCCGCTCTGGAATCCACCGCCTTCGGCTTGTCCTCGCGCCGGTGTACGACGACGGTATTGGTGGTCTTGCGGCCGGTCTGCGCATCGGCGACCTCGACCGTCACGCGCACGGCACTGGCCTTGCCTTCCTCGAAGATCTGCTTGGCGTAGGCGAGCGCCTTCTCCTCCTCCTCGAGGCCGAAGCGGGAGATCATCGAGGATTGTCCGCCGATCGTGGCGTAGATGAGGAAGTTGCCCGTAGCCATCCGCGGAGCCTGTCAAAATGAGGGGCGCGGCCCCCTGATGCGCTGGGTGCGGCCCCGACCCAGCAGGGGAGGGCCGGGTTGACGATGAGCTCTCACCTCGTCCCGAAATCCACCCCCGCCGCCGTCATATTACGCGAAGAGCGAGGACGCTGGCCAAGTTCTATGGAGGATCCGAACCGGCGGCGCCGGCCGGGGCGGCGCCCACCAGACGCGCCGCCTGGGCGAGGCAGAGGGTGCGGTCGGCCTGGAAATCGCCGTCGATCCACCACGCTTCGAGCTCTGCCAGCAGCGCGCCGACCCTGGGGCTGGGATGGATGCCGAGGGCCACGATGTCCGCCCCGCCAATCGGCAGATGCGGCGGAGTCCAGGACTCGGCCGCGGTCAGCCAAGCACGAAATCCGCCCACCGCCGCCTGGATCCGCTCCGGCGAATACTCGGCCCAGGCGATCAGCACGAGATCGCCGGTGAGCAAGGCGCCCAGCCGATAGAGCAGCCGGCGCCGGGCGGCCGCATCGGCCTTCGGATCGATCGCCCCCCGCTCGCGCGCCAGGGCGGCAAGCCGATGCATCTCGGCATTGGCGAGCCTGAGGCGTTCGCCGACGCGCTCGGTTGCGGCGACGTCGGCGGGCAGCACGATGGCAAGACGCCGCAATGGGCTCTGGGTCAAGCGCTCGTCGGTCTCGAGTTCCGCCAGGCGCGCCAAAGCCGTGGTCGGCGCCGCCTCGGGGAGGATCCGCCCCAGCACCGCGGCCGCGTGCATCAGTTTTAGGCTTGCCGCCGGATCGGGCCCGATGAGGATGCGGAAGAGCTCGGCGCGCACCCGCTCGCCGGAGAGCTTCGGCAGCAGGTGCGCCAGCTCGCTGCAGGCGGCGAGCGCCATCGGATCCGGCTCGCCTTGGCCGAAGCGCTGATGGAAGCGGAAGAACCGCAAGATCCTCAGCACATCCTCCTCGATCCGGCGGCGAGCCTCGCCGACGAAGCGCACCCGCCCGGCAACGAGGTCGGCACGGCCGCCGAACGGGTCGTAGAGCGTGCCGTCCGCATCGGCATAGAGCGCATTGATGGTGAAGTCGCGTCTCGAGGCATCGGCTTGCCAATCGTCGGTGAAGGCGACCCGCGCATGCCGTCCGAAGGTCTCGACGTCGCGCCGCAAGGTGGTGATCTCGAACGACCGGCCACCGATGATCGCGGTCACCGTGCCGTGGGCGATGCCGGTCGGCACCACCTTGATGCCCGCGCGCGCCAGCAGCCGCATCACCGTTTCGGGCGCATCGGGGGTCGCGAGATCGACGTCCGATTGCGGCAGCCCCAAGATCGCATCGCGCACGCAGCCGCCGCAGAAGCGCACCGCCGCACCTTCGGCGGCCAGCGCCTCCAGCACCGCCGCCGTCGGCGGGTCCTGCATCCAGCCGGGGAGCGGCTCCAGGCGGCCGGCGGGCTCCATGGTGATACGGGGCTAGTTCGTCTCGGCGGGGACGACGCGGCCGTCGATGATCCGGGGCGGCGTGTAATGGGCCCCGGGCTTGGCGCCGCCGAACACCGCCAGAGCGAACAGGCCGAGGGCGGCGATCATGACGCCGGTGAGCGCCAGCACCGTCCACGGCACATCGCCCAGCCGCGGCGCCTTCTCGGGCTGGCCGGCGAGCTGCGCGCGGCGCAGCGCCATGTAGAACCAGCCAAAATAAGCCATGGTCGGCAACAGCAGCGGCAGCACGACGGTGACGAGAATGCGCGCCATCACAGCCTCAGCCGTTCCGCCAGGTTGACCAGCATGCCAGCCGTAGCACCCCAGATATGATAATGAGCGTAGGGCAGCACGTAGAAGGTGCGAAGCTGGCCGTTCCATTCGCGGCTGTGACGCTGGTGGTTGGCGGTGTCCATGACGAAGGCGAAGGGCACCTCGAACACCTCGGCCACCTCGTGGCTGTCGGGAACGAGCTCGAAGGGCGGGCTCACCACGCCGACGACGGGCGTGATCTCGAAGCCGGTGCGGGTGCGGTAGATATCGAGCCGGCCCAGGATCTCGACCCGCTCTGCCGGCAGCCCGATCTCCTCCAGCGCTTCGCGGAGCGCTCCCGCCTCCGGGCTGGCGTCGCTCGCCTCGATGCGGCCACCAGGAAAGCTGATCTGGCCTGGATGGTCGGGAAGGTGATCGGTGCGGCGCGTCAACAGGACCGTCATGCCGCCCGGCCGCTGCACCAACGGCACCAGGACGGCCGCCTTGCGCAAGTTCGCCGGCAACGCCATGTCAAAATTCAGGTCGTTGTCGCCGCGTCGCGCCGCCTCATTGCCCGGCCGTGGGATGAAGGCGCGCCTTAGCGCGGCCAGGTCCGGGCTCAGCTCGGAGCTTCGAGGCTGCCCAGGGGCCAGAAGGTGTTTTTGCTCCATACTCCGAACGTCGGCTTATCGCCGATGCTCTCCTCTCCTCCCAGTTCGACCAGATGATAATAGACCGGTCTTAGAATGCGGGCTTCGAGACGGCCCTTGACCAGAATATAAGGCCTGGGCTCGCCGGTGACAGGGTCGAGGTCGACTCGAATCGGATGCTCCGGCCCGACCTCCACCTCCTCGTCGAGATTGGTTCGCAGGATCAGGCTCTGTCCACGCCCGGAGCCGGCGACGTTCACTTCTACGGCAATGAAGGGCGAGTCCTCGACCTCGATGCGGCCGCGCTCGACCGGCGTGGTGAGCCAATAGGTGCCGGCTTCATCGCGGCTCAACACACTGGCAAATAACCGAACCAGCGGTTTTCGGCCGATCGGCGAGCCGCGGTAATACCAGGTGCCATCGGCGCCGATTCGGATCTCGAAGTCGCCACAATCGATGGGCAGCGTCGGCCGCCCGCCTTGCGTCGGTCCGCCAAGCTCCTTGGCATCGCGGGATCGCTGGGTCATGCTAACGGCGTTCCCTTATTTCGCGCGCACTCATCAGGCCGAGGATACCCCATACCGTGAGCAGCACCCTCTCCGCCAATCCATCCGGTCCGCCCGCCCCGGAGCTGGTCGCCGAAGTCGAAGCGCTCGGCCAGCGGATGGCGCTGGTGCGCGAGCGTATCGGCCGGGTGATCTTCGGCCAGGAGGCGGTCGTCGACCAGGCGCTGATCACGCTCCTGTCCGGCGGCCATTGTCTCTTGATCGGCGTGCCGGGCCTGGCCAAGACCCGCCTCGTCGAGACGCTCGGCATCGTGCTCGGCCTCGAGGACAAGCGCATCCAGTGCACGCCCGATCTGATGCCTGCCGACATTCTGGGATCCGAGGTCCTGGAAGAGTCCGATGCCGGCCGCCGCCATTTCCGCTTCATCAAGGGGCCGGTCTTCTGCCAGCTCTTGATGGCGGACGAGGTCAACCGTGCGAGCCCGCGCACCCAGTCGGCCCTGCTGCAGGCGATGCAGGAGAAGCGCGTCTCGGTTGCCGGCCAATATCATCCGTTGCCCATCCCCTTCCATGTGCTGGCGACCCAGAACCCGCTCGAGCAGGAGGGAACCTATCCCTTGCCGGAAGCGCAGCTCGACCGCTTCCTCTTGCAGGTCGACGTCGGCTACCCCGACATCGATGCGGAGCGGCGCATGCTGATCGCGACCACCGGGGCGGATGAGGAGAAGCCGGTGGCGGTGATGCGTCCCGCCGATTTGCAGGCGGCCCAGAGGCTGGTGCGCCGCATGCCCGTGGGCGAGAGCGTGGTCGAGGCCATCCTCTCGCTGGTGCGCGCCGGCCGCCCGGATACCTCCGGCATCGACGACGTTTCGCGTCATGTCGCCTGGGGCCCGGGACCGCGCGCGAGCCAAGCCCTCATGCTGGCCTGCCGCGCGCGGGCCGTGCTCGACGACCGCCTGGTGCCGTCGATCGACGACGTGCTGGCGCTCGCCCATCCGGTGCTGCGCCACCGCATGGCGCTCAATTTCGCCGCCCGGGCCGAAGGCATCACCATCAATCAAGTGATCGACCGGTTGTGCGAGCCCTTGGCATAGACCGCCCCATTCCAGTGCGGCAGCGGGCCGAACAGCTAGCCGCGACGCTGCCGCCGCTCCTGGTGGCTGCCCAGCGCGTCGCCTCCACCGTCGCCCAAGGCGTGCATGGACGTCGTCGGGTGGGTCAAGGCGAGACCTTCTGGCAGTTTCGCCCCTATGCGCCCGGCGACCCGGCGAAGGCGATCGACTGGCGGCAGTCGGCGAAAACCGACCGCGCCTTCGTGCGCGAGACCGAGTGGGAGGCGGCCCAGAGCGTCTGGCTGTGGCGCGACGGCTCGGCCTCGATGGCCTATCGCTCGGCGCGTTCGCTGCCGCTGAAGCGCGAGCGTGCCGAGCTCCTGCTGCTGGCGTTGACCGTGCTGCTGATCGGCGCCGGCGAGCATGTGGCAGCGCTCGGCCACGGCATTCCGCCCGCCACCGGCCGTGTCGCCTTGGGTCGGTTGGCCCACGTCATCGAGCAGCCCGTCGCCGCCGCCGCATCCGGCCTGCCCGGCTTCGAGCCGCTGCCGCGCCACGCCGAGCTGGTCCTCATCGGCGACTTTCTGGCGCCGCTCGAGGAGATGCGCCAGCTCATCTCCCGGTTCCTCGGCCGCGGCGTGCGCGGCTACATCCTGCAGGTGCTGGATCCGGCGGAAGAGACGCTGCCCTTTGCCGGACGCGTGCGTTTCGAGGGTCTCGAGGGCGAGGATCCGGCCTTGGTGCCGCGGGTCGAGTCGGTGCGCAGCGACTATGTGAGCCGCATGAGCGAGCATCAGGCGGGTCTCGCCGAGCTCGCGCGCGCGGCCGGCTGGTACTACGGCATGCACCACACCGACCGCACGCCGGAGCGGGGCCTGCTATCGCTCTATGCCGCGTTGGCGCGGCTGCCCATAAACTAGGAGTCGCGGCGGTTGCTGACCCTCGGATCCATCGCTTTCGCTTCGCCGTGGGTCCTGGCCGCACTGGCGGCGCTGCCGATCATCTGGCTCCTGCTCCGGGTGACCCCGCCGGCGCCGAAGCGGCTGCTGTTTCCGGCGATCCGGCTCCTCTATCTCTTGCGTCCGAAGGAGGAGACGCCGGCACGCACGCCATGGTGGCTCATCCTGCTCCGCCTCACGCTGGCGGCGACGGTTATCCTGGCGCTCGCCCAGCCGCTGCTCAATCCGGGTGCCAGGCTCGCCGGCAGCGGACCCTTGGTGCTCGTCATCGACGATGATTGGGCGGCAGCGCCGCGTTGGGTCGATCACCGCCGGGCGCTCGTCGATCTCATCGACCAGGCCGAGCGCGAGGGACGGCCGGTGGCGCTCATCACCACGGCGGCCGGTGCGGAGGAAGGCCGGCGCTCCTCCGGCATCATCAGCGCCGCCGACGCGCGCGCCATCGCGCAGGCCCTCCAGCCGAGACCTTGGCTCCCCGACCATGCCGCAGCGCAGGCGGCGATCGACCGTCTCGTGCTTCCCGGCCCGGCCCACGCCGCCTATCTCGCCGACGGCGTCGCCGGCGGCAGCGCCCAGAATTCCCTCATGGAGAGGCTGCAGCATCTGGGCGGGCTCGCGCTTTTCACCGACCGCGCCGACGTGCTGCCGCATCTCCTGCAGCCGCCCTCGGGCAATGGCAACGACCTGGTGGTGACGACGCTCCGCGCCGCCGCCGCCGGCGAGACGCAGCTCAAGCTCAGGGCGCTCGCCGGTGACGGCCGCGTGCTCGCCCTCGAGCCGGCGCGCTTCGGCGCCGAAGGGCTCAAGGCCGAGACCAAGCTCGCCTTGCCGACCGAGCTGCGCAATCAGGTGGCGCGCATCGAGCTCGAGGGAGAAGCCTCGGCCGGCGCCGTCGTGCTCCTGGACGAGCGCTGGCGCCGGCGGCCCGTGGGCCTCGTCGGCGGCACCGCCTTCGATGCCTCGCAGCCGCTCCTGGACGAGCTGCACTACATCGATCGGGCGCTTTCACCCTTCAGCGAGGTACGGCGCGGGCCGCTCCTGGAGCTGCTGAAGCGCGAGCTGGCGGTGATCGTGCTGCCCGACAGCGGCGCCTTGCCGCCGAACGAGCGCGCCCAGCTCGACCCCTGGATCAACAATGGCGGCGTGCTGCTGCGCTTCGCCGGGCCGAAGCTCGCCAATGGCGATGACGATCTGGTGCCGGTCAGGCTCCGGCGCGGCGACCGGGCCTTGGGCGGCGCCTTGTCCTGGAGCCGTCCGGCCAATCTGGCGCCCTTCGATGCCAGCTCGCCCTTCGCCACTCTGGTGCTGCCGCCCGACGTCACCGTCTCGCGCCAGGTGCTGGCGCAGCCGGTCATCGACCTCAACGAGAAGACCTGGGCGCGGCTCGCCGACGGCACGCCGATCGTGACCGCTGAGAAGCGCGGCTCCGGCTGGGTGGTGCTGGTGCACACCACCGCCAGTCCCGCTTGGTCCAACCTGCCGCTATCGGGCTTGTTCGTGGAGATGCTGCGACGGCTGGTGGCGCTGAGCCAGGGCGTGGTCGGCGGCTCCGGTACCGCCTCGCTGCCGGCGATCGAGACCCTCGATGGCTTCGGACGGTCGGAAAAGCCGCCGGCCACCGTGGCGGTGCTGCCGGCGGACGGGCAGGTCGGCCCGACCAATCCGCCCGGCCTCTACGGCACCGACACGGTCAGACGAACGCTCAACCTGGCGCCCTCGGTGCCGAGCTTGCAGGCGATGCCGGCACCGCCCGACGGCGTCGCCAGGGTCATTTATGCGCGCGCCCAGGAGGTCGATCTGAAGCCGTGGCTGCTGGCGCTGGCGCTCGCCATCCTGTTGGCCGACACCGTCATTGGGCTGGCGCTGCGCGGGCTCTTGCCTGGCCGCGCCGCCGGCATGCGCGCGGCCTCCCTGGCGCTCATGCTCCTCCTCTTCGGCCACGGTGCCGCCTTGGCGCAGACCCGCTCCCAACGCGGCGCCGGCGCCAGCCCCGCCGATATCTTCGCCCTCGATGCCACGCTGCGCCCGCGCTTGGCTTATGTGATCACCGGCGACGGCCAGCTCGATGACACCAGCCGCGCCGGGCTCGAAGGCTTGACCCTGGTGCTGTCGCGGCGCACCGCGCTCGAGCCCGACCAGCCCATGGGTGTGGATGTGGAGAATGACGAGCTCGCCTTCTTCGCCCTCATCTATTGGCCGATGAGCGCCCAGCAGCGTCTGCTTTCGCCCCAGGCGGTGCAGCGGCTCGACACCTACCTGCACAATGGCGGCACCATTCTCTTCGACACCCGCGACCAGGCCGAGACCGTGGCCGATCCCTTCGGCGCCGGGCCCGGCGCCCAGCGGCTGCGCGAGCTGGTGCGCGGCCTCAACATGCCGGCGCTGACGCCGGTGCCGCCCGACCATGTCTTGACCAAGGCGTTCTACTTGCTGAACGAGTTTCCCGGGCGCTTCGTCGGCGGCCAGGTCTGGGTGGAGCCGACGCGGGCGCGCGGCGAAGACGAGGTATCGTCGGTCATCATCGGCGCCAATGACTGGGGCGGCGCCTGGGCAATGGACGGCCGCGGCCGCGGCATCCTGCCGGTGGTTCCCGGCGGCGAGCTGCAGCGCGAGATGGCATATCGCTTCGGCGTCAATCTCGTCATGTACGCGCTTACCGGCAACTACAAGGCCGACCAGGTGCACGTGCCCGCCATCCTCGAGCGGATCGGACAATGACCGCGGCCGGGCTGCACATCGCCATCGCGCCGGCGCTGCCGCTCTGGACGGTGGCTCTGTTCGGTCTGTTGGCGCTGACGGTGCTTGCTCTCGGCATCTTTGCCCGCGCTCGCGGCACGACGCTCAGAACCATCGCCGCCGCGGCGCTGTGGCTGACCTTGCTCAATCCGTCGCTGGTGTCCGAGCGGCGCGAGGCCAGGCCCGACGTGGCCGTCGTCGTCGTCGATCAGACGCCGAGCATGCAGATCGGCGATCGTCGCCAGCAGGTGCAATCCGCACTCGACCAGCTGACCCGGCGTCTGGCGACGATGGCGGGGCTCGAAGTCCGCATCGTGCCGTTGACCGGAAGCGTCGTCGGCCCGACGACCGGAAGCGAGGATGGGAGCCGGCTGTTCAGCGCCCTCGAGCGGGCGCTGGCCGACGTGCCCCGCCAGCGGCTGGCAGGCGTGGTGGCGCTCACCGACGGGCAGATCCACGACGTGCCGAACCCGCCATCCGGCAATCAGCTGACGGCACCCTTCCATGCCTTGATCGCCGGGCACCGCAACGAGGCCGATCGGCGCCTGGTGGTGGCGCGCGCGCCCGCCTACGGGCTCGTCGGCAAGCCCGTCACCATCACCGTCAGAGTCGAGGATACCGCGGCTGTGCCCGGCCAGACCGTGGGCTTGACCTTGCGGCGCGACGGCGCCGGCGAGCAGCGCGTCACGGTTCCGGTCGGGCGCGACACCGACATCACGCTCACCCTCGATCATGGCGGCCAGACCGTGATCGAGCTCGAGGTCGAGCCCGGAGCGAACCCGCTCTCCTTGGACAACAAGCGCGCGGTCATCGCCATCAACGGCGTGCGCGACCGGCTGCGGGTGCTCCTGGTCTCGGGCGAGCCGCATGCGGGCGAGCGCACCTGGCGCAGCCTCTTGAAGGCCGATCCGTCGGTCGATCTCGTGCATTTCACCATTCTGAGGCCGCCGGAGAAGCAGGACGGCACGCCGATCCGCGAGCTGTCGCTGATCGCCTTTCCGATCCGCGAGCTCTTCGAGCTCAAGCTCGACGAGTTCGACCTCATCATCTTCGATCGCTACCAGCGGCAAGGCATCCTGCCCCGCATCTATCTCAGCAACATCGCCGACTATGTGCAGAAGGGCGGTGCGCTCCTGGATGCCGCGGGCCCGCCTTATGCGACGGGCCTCAGCCTCTATCGCTCGCCTTTGGGCCAGGTGCTTCCGGCCGAGCCCAACGGCGTCGTTTTCGAGGAAGGCTTCAAGCCGAAATTGACCGATGTCGGCCACCGGCACCCGGTGACCGCCGACCTGCCCGGCGCCGGCATGGGCACCGACCTACCGGATTGGGGGCGCTGGTTCCGCCACATCGATGCCGACCCGCACCGCGGCGAGGTGGTGATGCAGGGCATCGGCCAGCGTCCGATCTTGGTCTTGGACCGGGTCGGCAAGGGGCGCGTGGCGCAGCTCTTGAGCGACCACATCTGGCTCTGGACCCGCGGCTACGAAGGCGGCGGGCCGCAAGCGGAGCTGCTGCGCCGGCTGGCCCACTGGCTGATGAAGGAGCCGGAGCTGGAGGAGAACGATCTGAAGGCGCAGGTCGTCGGCAACCGCCTGCAGATCACCCGCCGCAGCCTGAAGCCGGACGACCGGCCGGTCGAGGTGACGAAGCCGGACGGCGAGGTCGCCTCGGTGCCGATGACGGACGATCCCTCCGGGCGCGCCGTCGGCAGCCTCACGGTCGAGCGCCCCGGCCTCTATCGCCTGAGCGACGGCACCCTCACCACGGTTGCCGCGGTCGGCGCGCTCAACCCGTTGGAGTTCTCCGACATGCGGGCGACCGAGACCAAGCTCGCCCCGATCGCGGCCGCCACCGGCGGCGGCGTCGAGTGGCTGGCCGACGGCCTGCCCGACATCCGCCGCATCCGCCCGGGGCGGCAGGCGGCGGGCCGCGGCTGGATCGGGCTCAAGGCCAATGGCGATTTCATGGTGACCGGGGTCGACGAGGTGCCGCTGCTGCCGGCCTTCCTGGTGCTGGCCATCGCGCTCGGCACGCTCATGCTGGCGTGGCGCCGCGAAGGACGTTAGTCCGGCGCCGCGGCGGGGGGGCGCGTGGTAACCGTCGAAGAATTCCTGAAAGTGGCGCTTCAGCACCATCGCGCCGGGCGGTTGACCGCCGCCGACTACATCTATCGCCAGGTCCTCGCCGTCAATCAGGACCAGCCGGACGCGCTGCATCTCTCCGGCGTGCTCGCGCTCGAGCAGGGCGAGCCTGTGCTGGCGGCCGAGCGCATCGAGCGCGCCATCGCCGCCAGCGGCGATCGCGCCCATTATCACCTGAGCCTGGCGAAGGCGAAGCGGATGATCGGCCAGAATGCCGCGTCCGCGGCCAGCACGCGACGCGCCCTGGCGCTCGACCCGGCTCAGTTCGACATCGTCAATCTCCTGGGCGCGCATGCCCACGAGTCCCTCGATCCGCAGGGCGCCATGCGATTCTTCACCCGCGCGCTTGCCGTCGATCCCTCGAGCGGCGATGCCGAAAGCAATCTCGCCATGATGCTGCAAGGACACGTCGGAACCGAGCCGGCGGTCCGGCGCTACAAGGCCGTGCTCCAGCGCGAGCCGACCCATAGCGTGGCCGCTGCCGGCCTTGCCTTCACCTTTCAGGAGAGCGGCCGGAGCGTCGAGGCTGAGGCCGAGGCAAGGCGCCTCCTCGCCCTCGGGGCGCCGGCCGCTTCGGTCCTGCCGTTCCTGGCGATGACGCCGCTGTTTCCCCGCGACCGCGAGGAAATTGCCGCCGTGCGGAACCAGCTGCTGACCGCGCTCGACCGCCTCATCGAAACCGCGCCGGCCGGGAGCCTGCCGCATCCGGAAAAGGTCATTCGCGCCACCGGCTTTTTTCTCGCTTATCACGATTGGGACGATCGGGCGACGCAGGAGCGGTTGGCCCGGCTCTACCTCAAGATCACGCCGGATCTCGATTGGACGGCTCCCCATTGCGAGGCCAAGCGGCCGCGCCGGGACCGGCTGCGCATCGGCTTCGTGTCGTTCAATCTCCGCAGCCACACCATCGGTGTCCTCAACCGAGGCATCCTCGCCAATCTGTCGCGGCAGCGGTTCGAGACCTTCATCTTCCGCAATCCGCGCCGCAACGACTCCGTCGCCGATGAGATCGAAGCCTCCGTCGACGGTGTGGGCGTGCTGCCCTTCGATCTTGCGGGCGCGCGTCGCCTCATCGCCGGCTACGAGCTGGATGCGCTCATCTATCCCGACATCGGCATGGACGCCTTCGTCTACTTCCTCGCCTTTGCGCGTCTGGCCCCGGCGCAGGTCACGAGCTGGGGCCACCCCGATACCACCGGAATTCCCAACATCGATTATTTCCTCTCGGCCGCCGACATCGAGCCCGAAGGTGCCGAGGCGCATTACAGCGAAAGGCTGATTCGGCTTCGGAGCTTCCCCAATCATTTTACCCCGCCGGACCGCGCGCGCCGGTTGACGGGGCGCGCCGCCTTCGGCCTGCCGGAGGATGCGATCCTCTACGGCTGCGCGCAGAATCCGGTGAAATTCCACCCGGATTTCGACGCAGCACTGGTGCGGATTCTCCGCGAGGATCGGAAGGCAAGGCTGGTCCTCAATTCCGGCGGCCGCGCCCATTGGCTGGGGATGTTCCTGGAGCGGCTCAAGTCGCGCTTGCCCTCGGTTCAGGAGCGGGTGGTGCTGACCCAGAATCTCGACCGCGCCAGCTTCACCGGTCTCTTGGAGGCGGTGGATGCGCTCGTCGATCCGTTCCATTTCAGCGGCGGCAACACCAGCCTGGAGGCGTTCTCGGTGGCTCAACCCGTGGTGACCTGGCCGGGCCGCTTCATGCGCGGCCGCTTGACCCATGGCTGCTACCGGCGCATGGGCATGGCCGATCTCGTCGCCGACGGCCCGGAGGCGTTCGTCGGCCTGGCGCAGCGCCTCGCCAACGACCGGCCCTGGCGTCAGACCATGAGCGAGACGATCCGGAGCCGCTCGCCGGTGCTCTACGACAATGTCGAGTCCGTGCGCGAGCTCGAACGCTTCCTCGAAGCCGCCATCGCCGCGGCCGAACGCGGCGAGCGGCTGGCGGATTGGAGCGGCTAGGCGGCGCGGCGCGCCCGGCGGTGCTTGACCAAGTCCATCCAGCGGGCGGCCAGCGTGCGGCCGAGGCTCATCGCCTGGTCGAGGTGGCGGTCCATCTCGGCTTGCATGCGGGCCTTGACGTCGCTCCAGCCCGAAGCCGCTTGTGCGGCCGGGCTCGCCGCCCAGTCTTCGAGGATCCGGCGGTCGACCTCGGGATGGAACTGCACGCCATAGGAGACCTCGCCCACGCGATAGGCCTGGTTCCGGCAGAAATCGTTGGTCGCCAGCAGCACGGCGCCGTCCGGCAGGTCGAGGGTGTCCTCATGCCACTCCATTGGCCTGAGATCCGGCCCACGCCCGGTAAAGAGCGGGTCCGCAGCGCCGGCGGCGGTCACCGTCACCGGTTGGAAGCCGAACTCGATGGCGCGATGCCGATAGACACGCCGGCCGAGCCCGCGCGCCAGGATCTGGGCACCGAGACAAATGCCGAGCACCGGGATGCCGGTCTCGTGGAAAGCACCGACTAGGCGAAACAGGGGGCGATAGTGGGGATAGGTGTCGTCCGCGGCGACGCTCATCGGCCCGCCCAAGAGCAGGAGGCCGGCGAATTCCTCCGGCCGGTCGGGCAGGGCATCGCCGCGGAGCGGCTCGACGGTGATGCGCTCCGCCCCCGCCCGATCGAGCCCCTCGCCGACGACGCCGGCCGGCGCCTCCGCCTCGTGCTGGATCACCAGAATGCGCATGCTCGACCCTCCTTGCCGGCCGGGCGAAGGTGGTCTGTCAGCCAGCCGATGGCAAGAGCCGACATGGGGGCAATCACCCTGCCAATCCGGCGCCGGGCGGAGGCGTCTTCACCGCCTCGATGATCTTCACCACGTCGAGATAGACGTTCTCGACCCGGCTGAGCCGGAAGCCGGCCTTCTCGACATTGCCGACCGTATCGCGGTTGAGCGCCGGGCCGAATCGGCGGGTGAGCGGCGTCAACAGATCCATGAGCACGCCGAAGGGCGCGATCTGGCTGCGCACATGCTCGAACATGAGGATCTGCCCGCCGGGCTTCAGCACCCGGTGCAATTCGCGCAACCCCACGACCGGCTGCGGCACGGAACAGAAGGTGCAAACCGTCGCCACCGTGTCGACGCTGTCGTCGGGGAGATCGAGATGGCACACATCCATTACCTTGAGAGCGATGGTTCCGGGGTAGCGAGCGGCCTTTCGCTCCGCCCGCTCCAGCATCTTCGGGCTGATGTCGATGCCGAGGAGATCCAAATCCGGCGGCAGGAACTTGAAGTCGTTGCCGGTGCCGGCGGCGACCAGCAGCGTCTTGCCCCGGACCTTGGCGAAGAGCCGTCGCTTGTGCACGCCCAGCCGACGGTCGTCGGCGAAGGTGAGGAGATCGAAGCTGCGGCTGGCGGCATCCCATTTCCGTTGCGTGGCTTCGTCCATGGCCGAGCCCGCCTCAGAGGCCGGCATCGAGCACGGCGCCCTTGAGCGCGCGGTCGTAGAGCTTGAGGGCGAGCACCACGACGAGGCCGAAGCCCGCTCCGACCATCGCCGCCTCCGCGGTTGCAAGCGATCCGGCGCCCATCGAGTCGCGCATGCCGAAGAGCATGCCGCCATACATGCCGATCAGCGATCCCGGCATCATCGTCTCGAACATGCCGAGGAGCGGCGCCAGCAGCATTCCCACGACCAGATGCAGTGCCATGCCGACGGCCATGCCGAGCATCATGGCAACCACCATGTCCATGCCCGGCCACACCAGGGCGCGCACGCCAAGCGCCACCGCCGCGCCGATCAGGCTACCGGCTAAACAGTCTCCGATCGCGAACAGCATCATCGACCTCCCTTGGGCTATCGTCCTGGCGGGCTCCGGCTCGCAAGCCGGCGGATCATTCTTCGATGCGAACGTGGTCGGCGGACCAGGGGCCGGGCCAGGCTTCCGCGCCCGCGCCCGCGCCGCGGAGCCGCCGGCACTGGCCGACGGGCACGCCGCGGGCGATCAGGAGCGGGCCCAGGCCAACGCATTCGGTCGTCATCGGGTGCTCGGCGAAGATGCCGGTCGAGCCCAATTCCGGCTCCGCCGGCACATAGACCGCCGCACCCGAGGTGTTGGGCTCGCTCAGCCCGTTGATGCGCTGCACGCCGACGGTCCCAACCACCGCCACCGGACACATGAGCTCGATCGCCCGCGCGCGGGCGCAGGCGAAGACGCGGGTGTAGCCCGAGGCAAGATCGGTCATCGAGGGCACCAGCAGCAGGTCGGGCTTCGCCTGCTGCAGCCTCGCGGCCAGCGCCGGCTGCTCTACATCGAGGCAGACGGCGATGGCAAGCCGAAGCCCGCGCCAGGGAATGATCTTGAGCGCATCGCCGGGCCGCACCAGCCAGCCGTCCGCACGCTGCTCCCAAGGGGTCAAGCAGAGCTTGTCTTGCGTGTAGGTCGCCCCCGGCGTGATCAGATGCGCGCGATTGACGAAGCCGTTCGCCTGCGCCGCCGGCATCGAGCCGGCCAAGAGGGTGATGCCGGTGCTCCACACCGCGTCGGCCAGTGCGGCCAGCGCCTTCGGCGCTTGGGCGGCCATGAAGGCGACCTCGCCCGCGGGCTCGAGGCCGGGCGGCGCGAAGGCGAGAAAATGCGCCGCCACCCATTCCGGCAGCATGATGAGATCGACACCACCGGCCGCCGCCTCCTCGATGCGATGGATCGCCTGGTCGATCCACTCGTCCAGGCTCACGAGCGGCTGGCCGAGATTGGTCGCCCACAAGGCGAGCGTCACCTGCTCCATGGTAGATCCCTTGTGGGGAGCCCGTTGCCTCGGATCCCGGATGATGATTCACCACGGAGGCACGGAGAACACGGAGAAGAAAGCGTAGTTTCAGAAAACAAAGCGGCGAAGTCCATCCTTGAGAGCGACGACGTTGAAGTTCATCAGGAGCCCCACCTTGTGACCGCTGAGGCGGAGGTAGGTTAGCATTTGCGCTTCGTGGATCGGCATCAGTCGGTCAACTGCTTTGATTTCAAGGATGAGTTGTCCATCGGCAACGATGTCCATGCGATAGCTGCAATCCAATCGAATGTCTTTGTACACAACGGCGAGAGGAACCTGGCGGGAGTGTGGAATACCCGCTCGCCCGAGCTCGTAGCATAGACATTCCTCGTAGGCAGACTCGAGCAATCCTGGTCCGAGCTGGCGGTGCACCTCGATCGCCAACCCGATGACTTGCTCGCTCAACGCGCTTCCATGCTTGAGATTCAAACTTTGCTCTCCGTGTCCTCCGTGCCTCCGTGGTGAATCTTCAATCGGGCTCCATCAGTCGAGGCTCGGCAGCGCGGCAGCGCCGGGGAAGTCGTTGAAGGTGCCGGATTGCACCAGCGCCTTTGCCGCGGCGATGTCGGGGGCGAGATAGCGGTCGCGCTCATGGAAGGAAATGCGCGCCCGGATGAGCGAATGGGCGCGGGCGAGCTGGCGCGAGGTCGCGAGCGGCCGGCGCAGATCGATCGCCTGCGCCGCCGCCATCAGCTCGATCGCCACGATCCCGGCGGTGTTGTCGGCCATGTCGGCGAGCCGGCGCGCGGCGAAGGTGGACATGCTGACATGGTCTTCCTGGTTGGCCGAGGTCGGCAAGCTGTCGACCGAGGCCGGATGCGCCAAGGATTTGTTCTCCGAGGCGAGTGCGGCGGCGGTCACTTGCGCGATCATGAAGCCGGAATTGACCCCGCCATCGCGGATGAGGAAGGCGGGCAGGCCGCTCATATGCGGATCGATCAGCAAGGCCAAGCGCCGCTCCGACAAGGCGCCGGTCTCGGCGATCGCCAGCGCCAAGGTGTCGGCCGCCATCGCCACCGGCTCGCCATGGAAGTTGCCGCCGGACAGGACCTCGCCCCGATCGGCGAACACCAGCGGGTTGTCGGAGACGGCGTTGGCCTCGATCAGCAAGGTCGAAGCGGCAAAGCGCATGTGATCGAGGCAAGCGCCCATGACCTGCGGCTGGCAGCGCAGACAATAGGGGTCCTGCACCCGGTCGTCGCCCTCGCGGTGCGATTCGCGGATGGCGCTGCCGCGCAAGAGCTCGCGGTAGACGGTCGCCACATCCGCCTGGCCCTTGTGGCCGCGCACGGCCTGGATGCGGGGATCGAAGGGCGTGTCCGAGCCGGCCGCACCGTCCACCGTCATGGCGCCGGCGATCAGCGCGGCCATGAACGCATCTTCCGCCTGATAGAGGCCGGCAAGCGCCAATGCGGTCGACACTTGGGTCCCGTTGAGGAGCGCCAGGCCTTCCTTCGGCGCCAGCTCCAGGGGTGCGATCCCGGCATGGCGAAGCGCATCGGCCGCCGAAACGATGCGGCCTTCGATGCGGGCTTCGCCCACGCCGATGAGCACGGTCGAGAGATGGGCGAGCGGCGCCAGATCGCCCGAGGCGCCGACCGAGCCCTTCGATGGGATGCAGGGATAGACCTCGGCGTTGGCGAGCGCCAAGAGGGCGTCGATCACCACGTGCCTGACGCCGGAATAGCCGAGCGCGAGGCCGGCTGCCTTCAGCACCAGCACCAGGCGGACCACGGCGTCGTCGAGGAGCGGCCCGGTGCCGGCGGCATGGCTCAAGACCAGGCTTCGCTGCAGCTCCTTCAGCTTCTCCGGCGGGATGCGGGTCTTCGCCAGGAGGCCGAAGCCGGTGTTGATGCCGTAGACGGTGTCGTGGTCAGCCACCACGCGCTCGATGATCCTGGCCGCGGCCTCGATGCCGGGACGTGAGGCGGGATCGAGCGCCACCGGCACCTTCTGGCGCCAGATCCGGCGGAGATCGGCCAGCGTCAGCTTGCCGGGGACGATGGTGAAGCGCTCCATCACGAGCCCCCATCCCGGCCTTCCCCCGCTCTTGCGGGGGAAGGAGACGACGATGCGCCCATTGACTCCCTCCCCCGCGCATGCGGGGGAGGGCAGGGGTGGGGGAAATACCGGCGCACGGCGTCAGCCGTCCAACATCGGCAGCTTGAGGCCGTGCTCGCGGGCGCATTCCTTGGCGCGCTCGTAGCCGGCATCGGCATGGCGCATGACGCCCGAGGCCGGATCGTTGGTCAGCACCCGCTCCAGCCGGCGCGCCGCTTCCTTGCTGCCGTCGGCGACGATCACCATGCCGGCATGCTGCGAATAGCCGATGCCGACGCCGCCGCCGTGATGGATCGAGACCCAGGTGGCGCCCGAGGCGCAGTTCAACAAGGCGTTCAGGAACGGCCAGTCGGAGACCGCATCCGAGCCGTCGAGCATGCCCTCGGTCTCGCGGTTGGGGCTGGCGACGGAGCCGGAGTCCAGATGGTCGCGGCCGATCACGATCGGCGCCTTGAGCTCGCCCTTGGCCACCATCTCGTTGAAGGCGAGTCCGACCCGGGCCCGTTCGCCGAGGCCGAGCCAGCAGATGCGCGCCGGCAGGCCTTGGAACTGGATGCGCTCGCGCGCCATGTCGAGCCAGTTGTGCAGATGCGCATGGGTCGGCAGCAGCTCCTTCACCTTGGCATCGGTCTTGTAGATGTCTTCCTTCTCGCCCGACAGCGCCACCCAGCGGAACGGTCCGACGCCGCGGCAGAACAGCGGGCGGATATAGGCCGGCACGAAACCGGGGAAGTCGAAGGCGTCGGCGACCCCCATCTCCTTGGCGAATTGCCGGATGTTGTTGCCGTAGTCGAGCACGGGGATGCCGAGGCGGTGAAACTCCAGCATGGCGCGCACTTGCGTCGCCATCGACTCCTTGGCGGCGCGCTCGACGCCGCGGGGATCGGTCTCGCGCCGCCGCGCCCACTCATCCAGGCTCCAGCCCTGGGGCAAGTAGCCGTTCAAGGGATCATGGGCGCTCGTTTGATCGGTGACGACGTCGGGCCTGATGCCTCGGCGGACCAGCTCGGGGAAGATGTCGGCGGCATTGCCGAGAAGACCGACCGAAAGCGCCTTGCCCGCGGTCGTGGCCTCGCGGATCATCGCCAGGGCCTGGTCGAGGGAATCGGCCTTGCGGTCGAGATAGCGCGTCTCCAGGCGCCGCTCGATCCGGCTTGGCTGGCACTCGACCGCGAGCAATGAGGCGCCGGCCATGGTGGCGGCGAGCGGCTGCGCCCCGCCCATGCCGCCCAATCCGCCGGTCAGGATCCATTTGCCCTGAAGACTGCCGGCATAGTGCTGGCGGCCGACCTCGACGAAGGTCTCATAGGTGCCCTGCACGATGCCCTGGGTGCCGATATAGATCCACGAGCCCGCGGTCATCTGCCCGTACATCATCAGACCTTTGCGGTCGAGCTCGTGGAAATGCTCCCAGGTGCCCCAGGCCGGCACCAGGTTGGAGTTGGCGATCAGCACCCGGGGCGCGTCCGCATGGGTCTTGAAGATGCCGACGGGCTTGCCAGACTGCACCAGCAGCGTCTCGTCCTCGCCGAGATCCTTCAGGCTGGCGACGATGCCATCGAAGCTGGCCCAGTCGCGCGCCGCCCGCCCGATGCCGCCATAGACGACGAGCTCCTCCGGCCGCTCCGCCACCTCGGCATCGAGATTGTTCATGAGCATGCGCAAGGGCGCTTCGGTCTGCCAGCTCTTGGCCGAGAGCACGCTGCCGCGGGGCGCGCGAATGCGCCTGGTGTTGTCGAGACGCCGCGTCGCCGCTGGCGTGGTCGCGCCCGCCTGCCGCGGTCGCTTGTCGACGTCGTTCGAAGCCATTGGTCAGCTCCCGAAGATCCACGCCGGACGGTTGCCGACGGCCAGACTGGATCGGATGACGCGCGACTTCAACGAGCTTGCGCACCATCAGTTTGTCTATACATATCTGCCTGTCGGAAGGCCTCCTGGCAAGGGTCTGCTTGCGGCGGCCTGCTTGGGCGGCTGTATCAGCCGGGCGCAACGATCGAGTTTCGCTCCAGACGCGTCCACAAGGTGCCCGCGCAAAGTCTACTTCTCATGCAAAATCGCAGCGATCGAATCGAACTCGGCGGGAGTACGATGCGGAAATGCCACGCCTAGATTCCATGGAAAAATGAAATGGATCCACCGGTGCATTCTGATGACGTAGGTCATCATCGCTCCGGTAAGCTCCACGTAATCTTCCTTGCTCGATAGTTGGTCGAGCGCATCCGCGTAGGTCTGCCCCATATCATGCATCTTGGTGAGGCCAAGATCCGCCATGAACTCGAAAACATTGAAGGTGCCGACAAGAAACTCCTTCGTCATCCGGACTATCGTCGAAAGTTCCACATCTGGATATTGCGACACTTTGAGGAAGCGATACATCACGTCGGCGCCGACCAGCATCAAATAGGCTTCAAGATGCACGAGCACGGTGAATGATTGCTTGCCGGTTCCGGCGCCGCTCTCGATGACACCCCAGCGGATCTTTTGAATCTCATTGGGCTCGGACAGCCAGATTTGATCGATTTGCCGCTCGATCTCGGCCTTCGCCTGACGCCAATCGCCCTGGTATTTCTTGACTGCAGACATCATGCGGCTCCCCGAACTGTGACGCGCACCAAATTCTTTTTGGGATTGGCCACGGTCTGCTCGTAGACGGACTGGCCGAGGCGGCGCAGGATCGGCAGATCGGACTCGACCACTTGTCCGAATTTGTTGATCGAAGCGCTCTCAGTGATGCTGCCGTAGCACAGACAGATGGTCTGTCCGGGCGCGTAGAGATAGACGGCGCCCAGCGTCCGGCGCACCATGTTGTTGCGCCCGAGATGAACGATCCTTGTCGGCAGCCAGAACGACTCGCCCGAAATGACGACATGCCCGAGCACGCTCTCGAGCGGTAGTCGCTTCACTACTTCGTCGACAACGTCCGGATTATCGTTGGCGAGCAATGCGACTTTGAATTTGAGATCCACGTCCGATGCGTGGAACTCAAGAAATGCGGGTGCCGACATCTGCCTGCCCTCATCCATCGCCGCCTGGAAACCGTACTTAAGTTCTGGATCAATTTATTCACGTTGTCAACATAGGAAAAATCTAATACACATGATGCAACCGAAACCGAACGAGCAAGCGTCACGGGGCATTGCCGGAGCGCTTGCCTCCCAGAGGTCCAACCAACCGGGGCTGAGACCGAGTCGATGAAGAGCACACCGCACATGCTGCAGCGACTACGGGTCGGTGTGGACTCAGGCGGTACCTTCACCGACATCTGCACGTTCGATGAGTCGGCTTGCAAAATTCACGTCTGGAAAGTTCCGAGTACGCCGCAAGACCCGTCGCTCGGGATCGCAACCGGTGTCGAGCAGGCGCTGAAGGAGCTGTCGGGGGCCGATGGCAAATGGCCGGACGTCGTATACTTCGGTCACGGCACGACCGTTGCCACGAACGCGCTCATTGCAGGCACCGGGGCCGAGACCGGGATGTTAACGACCGCTGGGTTCCGCGACATCCTGGAGCTGCGGCGACAGAAGCGCGATTCCCTCTACGACCTGCAGACCGAGAAACCGGAGATCCTTGCAAAACGAGACAAGCGGCTCGAGGTCCGTGAGCGCGTGCTTTTCGATGGGCGGATTCTGGTTGAGCTGCAGGAGGAAGATGTACGGGCGGCTGCGCGGAAGCTGCGTGCGGAAGGCGTCCAATCCGTCGCTGTTTGCTTCCTCTTCAGCTACATCGAGCCCCGGCATGAGCTGATGGTGAAGACGATCCTCGCTGAGGAGATGCCGGGGGCGTTTGTCAGTTCATCCCACGAGGTTGCCCCGGAATTTCGCGAATACGAGCGCTTTTCCACCACTGTGGTCAACGCCTATGTCGGCCCGATCATCAAAGACTATTTGGCACGATTGCAGCCGCGTTTGGCGAAGGCCGGCATCACTGTTCCACCCCATCTCATGCAGTCGAACGGCGGCACGATTTCCAGTGAAGCGGCCCAGAAATTTCCGGCGCGCACAGTGTTGTCCGGTCCAGCAGCTGGTGTTATGGGCGCTCTCGCAGTTGGGCGCCTGTCCGGCTTCGATAGCCTCATCACCTTCGATATGGGGGGCACCTCCACCGACGTGTCGCTTATCGATTCCGGCCGGATGACGACCTCGAGCAGTTCGATGATCCGCGGCTATCCGCTGAAGCTGCCGATGCTCGACATCCACACAGTCGGTGCCGGCGGAGGCTCGATCGCCCATGTCGACGCGGGCGGTTTGCTAAAGGTGGGGCCCCGCAGCGCCTCGGCCGATCCGGGACCGGTTTGTTACGGCCGCGGCAACCAAGAGCCTACCGTGACGGATGCGAATGTGGTCTTGCAGGTGCTCAACCCGAACCACCTACTAAACGGCCGACTGTCGATCAACCAGGCTTTGGCGAAACAGGCCATCATCCGCCTCGGCGAGCAGCTCGGCCTCGATCCGATGGCGACGGCGCAAGGCATCGTTAGCGTCGTCATCGCCAACATGACGAAGGCGATCAGAGTCATTTCCATCGAGCGAGGCTACGACCCGCGAGACTACGTGCTCTTCAGCTTCGGGGGTGCCGGTCCCTGCCATGCCGCGCGCCTGGCGAATGCGCTTGAGGTCCCGCGCATTGTGGTGCCGAAACATCCCGGCATTCTCTGTGCTCTTGGCCTGCTGCTGAGCGATATGCGCACCAGAGTATCCCTGACACGGCTGCAACCGCTCTCCGAGGAATGCGCCGATAGCCTCTCAGAGCAGTTCACAAGCTTGGAACAACGCGTTGCGGCCTGGTTTGAGCGAGAGGCAATACCGTCCGAGCGCCGTTTGACGACCCGGTCAATCGACATGCGCTATGGTGGGCAGGGCTTTGAGCTCAACATCCCAGTTTCCGACGCCAGCTTCGATGCGGCCCAAATTGTGCGGCTCCAGGCAGACTTCGAATGCGCTCACCAGCAAGCCTACGGCTACATCGCCGAGGCCGAACCCATTCACATAACAACTTTGCGCGTCGAGGGTGTCGGCCTAGTGCCGAAGGCAGAGCTGCCGGCGCACTCGCCAGCCACCTCCGCTGTCGCTGATGCGCTCGCTGGCACGAGGCAGGTATGGCTGCCGGAGACAGGGGGATTTTCTGCTTTGCCCGTTTATGATCGGATTCGGCTTGGACCCGGACATCAGGTCATCGGGCCGGCAATCATCGAGCAGATGGACTCCACCACTTTGGTGCTGCCGGATCAGTCCGCGGCCGTGGATCCCTACCTCAACCTGGTCATCGAGCGGTAAAGATGGCTATTACCGCACAATCATTCGGTCTACGTGCTTCCGAGAGCAAAGCTTCGTTAGATCCCATCACGATCGAAGTGATCGGCAGCGCCTTGCTGAGCGTCGCCGAGGAGATGGGTAAGGCGATCATCCGCGCCGCCTACTCGACCAACATCAAGGAACGCCAAGACTGCTCCACCGCGCTATTCGACGAGCAGGGCCGCATCATCGCCCTGGCCGAGCACATACCCATTCACCTCGGCTCCCTGCTCGGTATCACCGAATATGTGATTAAGCGCCACGATCACTCGAGCTTCCGTCCGGGCGACGTCTTTGTGGGCAACGACGCTTATACCGGCGGTGGCACGCATCTGAACGACATCGTGCTACTGGAGCCCGTCTTCCACACCGGCGTGCTCACGGGCTGGGTTGCCAACCTTGCTCACCACTCAGACTTTGTCGACCGCGGCCACGCGCACATCTTTCAGGAAGGGCTGCGGATTCCACCCGTGCGGCTGTATCGCGAGGGCGTCCTGCAGGATGATGTGATGCAGCTCATTCTGCTGAACTGCCAAGTTCCTTGGGAACGGGTGAACGATTTTCGCGCGCAAATGGCGGCTAGCCGGCTCGGTGTTCAGCGCTTCCAAGCGCTCTGCGATAAGTATGGGCGCGAGATCGTCGTCGCCGCAGGCGCACGTATCCTCGACTATACGGAGCGTCGCGCCAGAGCCGGCATCGCCAAGATCCCGACGGGTGTCTATGAGTTTCGCCATGCCTTCGATACCAATCTCATTGACGAAATCCTGGATCTGAAGGTCAGGGTCGAGGTCAAGGGCGGCGAGATCTTCGTAGATTTTCCCGATGCGCCGCCTCAGGTTCGCGCTCCCATAAACATGGTTGAGACGGCGCTGCTGGGGACAGTCTATTTCGCTGTTAAGGCTCTCATTGATCCCGAGATACCTGCCAATGCGGGGCTTCATCGAGTCATTCATGTAACTGCGCCGGTCGGAAGCGTCCTCAACGCAACACCACCCGCTGCCGTATACAGCCGGACGGACATCGCGCAGCGGCTCGTTGACATGATCTTCGCCGCCTTCTCGAAGAGCATTCCAGAGTGTGTTGCTGCTGCTTCGACCGGCGGGACGTTGCTCACGGTAAGCGGAATGCATCCCCTAACGGGCCGGTTCTATGTTTACAACGAGATGCATGGCGGCGGCATGGGAGCAAGGGCAACGAAGGATGGCCTCGACGGTGTGCAGGTCAACATCACCAACACAGCTAACCTGCCTATCGAAGCCTTGGAATCTGAATTCCCGGTCAGGGTCGAATGCTACGAGCTGCTTCAGGACTCCGGGGGGGCCGGCGAATACCGAGGCGGCATGACCATGCGCCGCCGGGTCAGAGTCTTGGATCACGTCGCGACGATTTCTGCGGGGGGCACGAGCAGCGTCATGCCTCCATTTGGCCTGTCCGGTGGGTTGCCGGGTTGCCCTTCGCGGGTTGAGCTCTCCCAAGGAGCAGCTCCGCTGAACCGGCGTTCCGGCACTCTTCAGCCCGACCAAACTGTCGGCATGGTCGCTGCCAGCGGCGGAGGGTTCGGCGATCCCAAAAAGCGAGATCGCAAGCTTGTCCTGCGGGATTTGAGGGAGGAGCGCATCTCACAGCGAGCCGCGGTCGAAATCTATGGCCTCAAATCCTAGCCGTCTGCCGGTTATTTGGATGCGGTCGCCGCAGGATTTGCGCCGATGAGCCAACCCGACTTCTTTGAGCTCGTTGGCTTCGGTCCGAATGGATGGGGCGCGGCGCTCCTGCTTGGAGCACTCATGACAGTCACAGTTGCCTTTTGCGGGCTATTGATCGGGTCCGCAATAGGAACGATGGGGGCTTGGGCAAAGATTTCGGGAGGGCCCATTCTCCGCGGCCTAGCAGACGCATACACGACCGTCCTTCGCGGTGTCCCAGACCTGCTCGTCATTTTCGTGGTCTATTTTGGAAGCAGCTCTGTGCTGACGACGCTTGGCCAGCTGTTTGGCGGCTCCGGATTCATCTCCTTCCCCGGCTTCCTCGCCGGCGCGATCGCAATCGGAGTCACGTCCGGAGCCCAGAGCACGGAGGTATTCCGGGGCGCCTATCACGCGGTCCACCGAGGCGAGATCGATGCTGCGCGTGCGTGCGGCATGCCGACGTTCCTTCGATTTCGCCGGATCATCGCGCCGCTTACGTTGCGCCACGCTTTGCCTGCTCTGGGAAACGTATGGCTGGGCCTCCTGAAGGAGTCATCGCTCCTTTCAGCAACCGGCGTCACTGAACTCATGCGTCAGGCTCAGGTGGCTGCAGGGTCGACCCGGCTACCATTTCATTTCTTTGTTTCTGCGGCTGCTCTCTACGCAATTTTAGCGACGGTGTCTGGCGTCGTCGCCCAGCGGTTCGAGATGCACTACTCGCGCGGCGTTCGGAGAGCTTAGTGGACCTTACGTTCATAGTTGATGCGCTGATTAAGATGGCGGCCGGGATTCCGTTGACGCTTCGGCTCGCCGCCAGCTCTGTCTTGCTAGGTGCTTTGCTCGGCTTAGCGCTTGCTCTGATGCGGCTAGCCGACATCGCATTACTTCGGGCATCCGCATGGATCTACATCCAGCTCATTCGAAGCGTTCCGCTGCTCGTCCTCATGTTTCTCGTGTACTACGGATTGGGACAATTTCAGCTCATTCGCAGCAGCGCGCTTTGGCCTTTCCTGCGAGAACCCTACTGGTGCGCACTGACGGCTCTGACTATCAACACGTCCGCTTACGCAAGTGAGATCATCCGCGGCGGATTGCTTTCGGTTCCACGCGGCCAGATCGAGGCGGCGCGGGCTTGCGGCATGCCTCCGATCCTCATGTTTCGCCGGATCGTGCTGCCCATCGCAATACGGCAGGCCATCCCGGCCTACGGCAACGAGATCATCGCGATGGTCAAGGCGACGTCGCTAGCGTCTCTCGTAACCCTCATGGAAGTGACTGGCATCGCAACTTCGATTGCCTCCGAAACCTACCGTCCTGTCGAAGTCTTTGTCGCCGCAGGAATGATCTACCTGGGGATCAACTTTGCTCTCACGCGGGGAGTGGGCTTTCTCGAATACCGGCTCACAGCGCATCTGAGGCCACGGCCAGACAAGCCGTTGGCGGTGCTCGCAGCAGGTACGCCAACGTGAGCTTATCAAACACGCGACCAACTGCCGTGTCTCTGCAGGACATACACAAGAGCTATGGCTCCATCGAGGTGCTCAAGGGAATCTCGCTCGAAGCCCATGAAGGAGAGGTGATCTCAGTCTTGGGCGTTTCGGGGTCAGGCAAGTCGACCATGCTTCGATGTATCAACATGCTCGAGGTTCCGAACAGAGGTTCCGTAGCCATTGCAGGAGAGACGATTCGGTTAGAGCGGTTACGAAGTGGGGCCGTGCGTCCGGCGGATCAGAGCCAAGTCGATCGGATCCGTTCTCGGATCGGGATGGTGTTCCAGAGTTTTAATCTTTGGTCGCATCTGACGGTCTTAGAGAACGTCATCGAAGCGCCTATACATGTTCAGAAGAGACATCGCGCCGAATGCATCGAGGAAGCCGAAGCGCTTCTTGCCAAGGTCGGTATTGCCGATAAGCGGGATTTCTACCCGGCGCACCTTTCAGGCGGACAGCAGCAGCGCGCCGCGATCGCCAGAGCATTGGCGATGCACCCGATGCTGATGCTCTTTGATGAACCCACTTCAGCGCTCGATCCAGAACTCGTCGGTGAAGTGCTGAGAGTGATGCGCGCTCTCGCGGAAGAGGGACGCACCATGCTGGTAGTGACCCATGAAATGAGCTTTGCGCGGGATGTCTCCACGCGCGTTGTGTTTTTGCACGAAGGCGTAGTCGAGGAGGACGGAACGCCAGCCGAGGTCTTCGGCGGAAGCCGATCGGACCGCGTTCGGCAATTCATCGCAGGTTAGTCCGTAAGTTGCGGAAGCTTCGGGTGCTGGTTCTTGGATCAAGAAGTAAGGGGAACGTGAAATGTTGAAACTCATCATTCGTGTGCTTGCTTCGGTATTCGCTGCTGTTTACCTGCTGGGCGGCGCTCAAGCCCAGGACAAGAAATGGACGGAAGTGCGGATTGCGACGGAAGGCGGGTTCCTGCCTTGGAACTTTACGAAGCCAGATGGAACACTTGGCGGCTTCGAGATCGATCTTGCGAACGACTTGTGCGCCAGGATGAAAGTGAAATGCGTAATCACCGCACAGTCGTTCGACAGCATGATCCCCGCGCTCAATGCCGGAAAATACGACGCCCTCATTGACGACGTCGCGATCACGCCTAAGCGGGAAGAAGCGATCGCATTCTCCATCCCGTACGCCGCTCTCTGCTACACACTTGGAACACTGAAGGGCAGCGACATCTCGAACAAGTTGCCGCCGGAAGACAAGATCTATTCACTCACCGACGAAGCCTCGTCTGGCAAGGCTCTCGACGCAATTAAGCCGGTGATCAAGGACAAGGCGATCGGTACCTTGTCTGCGGGTACGTCCGTGACATTCGTCGAAACGTATTTCAGCGGCGTCTCGCTGATGCGCCAATACAAGACTCCCGAAGCACGTGACCTGGATCTCGTGGCGGGCCGTGTGGATTTGATCATCGGGTCGAAAGATGCGCTTTTGGGCATAGCCAAGAAGGCGGGAAACGAGAACATCACTATTGCCGGGCCCTGCTTTCAGGGTGGGGTCGTTGGCAAGGGCGCCGGGGTTGGTTTGCGCAAAGCGGACGTGGAGTTGAAGGCGCTGTTCGACAAGGCGATCCGGGAAGCGCAGGCCGACGGCACGATTAAGCGACTGTCCGAGGCGACGTTCGGCATGGACGTTACGCCTCAGTGAGGGCTCCGAGGCGTTTTCCTAAGCGGAGAACTGGTCCCAGGAGGGGCAGAAGACTTGCTACTCAAGGCGAATAAGTTCGCGTATAGAAACCGTGAATTGGAACACTCGAACGGAAACGCGGAGCCGCGCATTACTAGCACCAAGTTGGAGGCGCTCCTTCAGGATCGGAGACTGACGCCCGGGCAGCGGCGCATTGCTCAGTGTCTGATCGAAAACAGCGAGGTCATCGGCTTTCTGTCAAGCGGAGAGCTTGCGCAGCGCGCCAATGTGAGCCAACCCTCGGTAACGCGCTTTGCGTTGGCACTGGGCTTCGAGGGCTACCTCGATATGCGCCGCCAATTGCGATCGGGCAAATCGCCGAGGTCTCCGGACGCCAAATCAAAGGCCAATCGATATCAGGCGGCCGCGCTCGCAGAATCGGCGAATGTTGCGGATCTTGCAACGAGCCTTCCCGATCTGCAAACGATCCGTGCCGTAGGGACCGCTTTGGCGCAGTCAAAACCGCTCGTCGTGTTGGGACTGAGGGCATCTTCAGGGCTGGCAACGCAGTTTTGCTATTACGCCGCCAAGATTCATCCCGATGTCCGCTTGATCTCGACTGGTGGGTCATTGGTCGAGGACACGCTGGAGCAGGCACAGGCTGCCGGCGGCAAATTCGTGCTGACATTCATGATGCCACTCTATCCGCGCGAAACCATCACGGCGTTGCGCTTCGCGAAGCAGATCGGTCTGAAAGTTGCGCTCGTAAGCGACTCGACCTTTTCCGACCAGGATAAGATTGCTGACTTGTTGCTTAGGGGGCGCATCAATTCGAGTCTGGTCTTCGATTCCTATGCCGCAATGTCGGTGCTGATCGCCGTATTGCTCGATGCGATGTGCGACGCAATGGCGGGCCGGGCGCAAGTGCGCCTTGATGCGGTCGACCTCTCGTCCAAACGTCGCAAGGTGTTTGTCTGATCACCTTGCCGACCGGCGGGGCAGTCTGCTCGTAGCCTGACCCCGCCGTGGGCTGGCCGGCAGGTTCCCTCTACTCTGCCCGGGTATTCCAGGATCGCACGCGACGTCAACGCGCTTGCGCCGCGTCCGTTTGTCTATACATATCTGCCCGTCGGGAGGGTCGCTGGCAAGGGGCTGTTTGCGGCGGTCTGCCATGGTTGCCGCGGCCTGCTTGGATCTGTAAAACCGCAGGCGCCTCGGTCGATCGAGACGGCGCCGGGAGCAGTCCGAAGAGCGGAGGACGACCAAGATGAGGAGACAGCGTTGAAATCCGAGGCCGCCATTCCGCGATATACCGAGATACAGCGAGCGCTCGAAGCGCAAATCATGTCGGGCGCTTGGCAGCCGGGGCACCGGGTGCCGGCGGAGCACGAGCTGTTGGAGCAGTACAGTTGCTCGCGCATGACGGTGAGCAAGGCGCTGTCGGCTCTTGCCGCCGCGGGCCTCATCATTCGCAAGCGCCGGTCGGGTTCATTCGTCGCCTCGCGCGTCTCTGAGGAGACCGTTCTCGAGATTCACGATACCAAAGCCGAGATCCTCGCCAGCGGCAAGCCCTACAGCTATGAGATCCTGTCCCGGCGACTCCGCTCCGCGACCCGCAAGGACGTGCGGCGCTTCGGCGTCCCGACCAAGACTAGGGTCCTGGCGCTGCTGGTTCGCCATTTCTCCGGCGACCAGCCCTTCGTGATCGAAGATCGCATCTTCAACCTGACCGTCGTTCCCGACGCCGCGCAGGAGCAGTTCAAGCACACCCCGCCCAGCAGTTGGCTCTTGAAGCGCATCCCGTGGACGAATACCGAGCATGCTATCTGGGCGACACCGGCATCCGGCAACATGGCGAGCCGGCTGGGCATCGCCAATGGGACCGCATGCCTGGTGGTCGAGCGCAAGACCTGGCAGCTCGGCGCGCCCGTGACCTTCGTCCGCCTGACCTATCCAGGAAAGCTGCACCGGCTCATCGGCCGCTTCCGCCCCGCATCCTCTTGACATAGCAGCCTTGCGGCCGGAAACGCGCGTCGTCGCGCTTGGGCCCGAAGCGCTCCAGCCGGCCCGCCCCCGGCGGACCGGGCGGGGCGCCTGGGCCAATCTGCGGGCGGCGGCGCAAACCCCCTTGCTGCGGCCTCCGCGCTCTTGCATTATGTCTATACTTAATCTTCCACATGTCTATGCGATTGGCACTGGAGAGAGGAGGCGGCGGATGTGGGGACCCAAGCTCGGAGCGGCGCTCGCGCTGCTCGCCTTGGCTGAATTCACACTCGGTTCGGGCGCTCGCGCTCAGACGATTGTGGCTTCGGAGGTCTTCAAGAAAGCCGGCGAGATCTCATTTTGCAGCGAGCTTGCCGATCCGCCCGCCGCTTATCTGGCGGCGGATGGAACCACGCCGGATGGCTTCGAGGTCGACATCATGAGCGCCATCGGCCGAGCGCTCGGCGTGCGCGCGGACATAAGAAACTACAAATTCGCCGCGATTTTCGCCGCGCTCGATTCCGGAAAATGCGACGCGGTGATGTCGCAGACCTCCAAGAGCCCGGAACGGCTGCAGAAATACCTCTTCGTCGACATCCGCCAGCAGGGGTCGGGGCTGCTGGTGAAGGCGGGGAACCCCCTCAACCTGCAAACCTATTTGGACCTTTCCGGCCGGCGCGTCGCCGTCCTTCTCGGCAGCGCCAACGAACGCCGGTTGCAGGAGGCGAATACGAAGCTCGCGGCCGAGAACAAGGCGCCGATGGCGATCGCTTCATACGCGACCAACGTCGCCGCTTTCCAAGAGCTCGACCTCGGCCGCGTCGACGCGTTCGTGAGCGGTTCGTTGACGCTCGCCTTTTTCCTGAACAAGAGCGGCGCCAAGTTCGTGATCGGCGGCATGCCGGTGCCGCCGACCACGCTGGGGGCGCTCTTCCCCAAGGACCAGGTCGAGAAGGCGGAGGCGGTGAAAGCGGTCTACGCGTCCCTGGTCGCCAACGGCGAGATCAAGAAGATCGTGGACAAGTGGGGCGTCGGCCAGGGCACCTCGATATGCGGCGGCGGGTTCACATGCGATTGACCGTGTCGCGCCATTTGATGCAAGGGCGCCCAGCGCTCCGGCGGGCGGCATCCGCTTCCCCCGCGGTCGGCTACCGGCTGGCGCGTCAACGCTCTCGTTTCAAGCAAGGAGGAAAAGCATAGTCATGGGTCGCAAGATCGACATCCGCTGGCCGGAGCTGGACATCACCGTCGTCGCCGAGCTTGCCGACGAGACCAACCCCGAGCTCTGCGAGGAGTTTTGGCAGCACCTGCCCTTCAAGGTGCTGCAGGCACACCCGGTCGTATCGGGAGAATCGGTCTATGCCTGGACGCCGATCGTGAGCACGGCGCCGGTTCGGCACCGCGAGCAGATCATGAACTGCCCGGTAGGGCGCCTGCGGTATTCACAGGCGACCGGCAACAAGTTCTCGGTGCAATACGGCAGAGGGCTCGAGCCGCTGGCACAGCCGGTGCTGGGCATGGTCTTGCCCGAATACCATGCGCAGCTGCCGATCGTCGGCAAGGCGATCTGGGAAAATGTATTTTGGCGGAAGGAGCTCCTCTTCGTCGTGGTCTCGCAGCACGGTGCGAAGGGCCAGGGCGCGGCGCGATCCGGTGGTCGCGGGCTGCCCGACGTGGCGAGGATGTTCATCGAGGAAGCCGAGCGCATTCAGACGGTCGAGCCCGAGGACCTGAGGAAGGTGCGCCTCGGCCAGATCGGCGACACCGGCACCTACGGGCAATACTTCACCGCCTGGGATTTCGTGAACGGGATGCTGCGCGACTACATCATGTACACGATCTTTCCGCTTCTGCGCCTTGCGGACAAGCTCGGGCCGAAGGAGATCAGCGCCTCCTTGGATGAGTTCGATCCACCCTATTCGGAGTATCTCTCCTATTCCGGCTTGGTGACGCTCGAGCGCTTCGCCAAGGCGCTCCGCGCCGCCGTCCGCGAGGCGAAAAGCGCCGAGGAGGTGAAGGTGCTGTTACGCGCCTTCCTGCGCTACGGAAATCGCCTCTGCGCCTGGTCCTATCACTACTTTCCTTGGTATGTCGGCATGTTCTATGGCCGTCAGGTCAACGGCCAGGAGCTGCCCGGGCGCTGGAACCCGGCCGCCGCCGCCGCGCCCGCGGCCGCGGCGGAGTAGTCTCGCCAGAGACCGGCGCGCCGGCGAATTGCCCGGCGGCGCCGGCGAAGGCGGTCGACCGGGGTGACCGCCCGTTGGGAGTTGGCAGGTCCCGATCTCACGGGCGGCGCATCGGGCGCGGAGGAAGGATTGCAGTTCGATCTGACGTTTTTCCTCGGCTTCGTCTTTCATCCGCCGGCCTCGCTGCTCTTCGGGCTGTGGATCACCGTTGCCTCGACGGTGCTGGCGATGGCGATGGGGGTATTCCTCGGAGTCCTGCTGGCGATCGCCGGTCTCGGGCGCTCGCGTCTCCTCAGGTCCTTCAACCAGGTCTACATCGCCTTCTTCCGCGGCACGCCGATCCTTGTGCAGCTGATGCTGATCTATTTCGGCCTGCCGTATCTGATGGGCGGATTCGATCTGTTTCCCCCCGTCATCTCTCTAGGCCCGCTCGTCCTCAACGGTGCCATGGTCGCCGGCATCGTCGCATTCGGGCTGCACGAAGCCGCCTATATGAGCGAGATCACCCGGGCCGGCATCTCCTCCATCGATCCGGGCCAGGCCGAAGCGGCGAAGTCTCTCGGCATGGCCCGAGCCTTGACCATGCGCAAGGTCATTCTGCCGCAGGCGGTCCGCGTGATCATTCCGCCGCTCGGCAACCAATTCAACGCGATGTTCAAGACGACATCTTTGCTCAGCGTGATCGCCGTGCCCGAGATGTTCCACATCGCCGATGCCATCCACGCCGCCACCTATCGGACCTTCGAGGTGTATCTCGGCGTGTCGGTCTACTACCTCGTTCTCACCGGGATCTGGACGGTCCTGCAGCGCCGCCTCGAAGCGCATCTCAAGACCGAGTTCGTGGCGACGCCGGCCCGTCGGGCAAAGCCGAAGCGGCGCGCCCCATCCCCGGGCCGCGCCGGCTGGTCAGCGCATCCGAGGGAATGAGCAACGGGCACAGGGGCGCGTCCAGGGGCATTTCGACAGCCCCGGCCATCGCCACGCGCGGCCTTCCGATGGAAGGCGCATTGCGGGCGGACAGCCGGGTCGACAGCGGCGATCACCGGAGACTTTAGCGATGAATTTCTCGAGCTTGTCCGAGCTAACCGATGCGTTGAAGGCTCGAACTTCCGAAATGATGACCGACGAGCCGGATGAGATTCGGCAGTTCCGCAGCGGCACGCTGGAGAACAAAGCGGGAAGCTACGGCCAGTATTTCGGAACCTGGGATATCGCCGCCGGCATGGTGCGCGACTATTCCATGTACACGATGTATCCAATCCTGCAGCTTGCCGAGAACCCTCGATTGGACCACGAGCAGTTTCGCGCCGTTTTGGAAGCCTTAGATCCGCCCTACAGCAACTACCTTCGCTACAGCGGCTTTCCGCAGATGGGCGAATATGCCGCCGCCCTGCGATCGCTCATCGGCCGCAATCAGTCGCGCGACGAGGTGATACAGGCGATGCGGGCTTACGTCGCCTATACCAATCGCATGGCCGCATGGTCGTTCCACTACTTTCCATGGGGGCTCGGCAAGCATTTCCAGTACGCCGAGCCGGACGTAGCGCCGCCGGACATCAGCGACCTGAAGCGCCGCGTGCGGATCAAGAACGGACAGCCCATCCGCCTGACCTGGCAGCCGCTCGGCGTGTCGGTCAAAGCGGTGTTGGCGACCAACGAGAACCCGGAGCTCTGCGAGGATCTCTTGCGAGCACTCCCCTTCACCATCCTCCAGGACCATGCTGTCGTTACCGGCGAGTCCATGTATGCCTGGACGCCGGTCGTCAGCACGGCGCCGATCCGCGTGCGCGAGCGGATTTGCGATGCGCCCCGCGGCCGGCTTCGCTACTCGCAATCGACCGGTCAGAAGCTCATCGTCCAGTACGGCCCGACGACGGAGGATCTGGCGCAACCGGTGCTGGGCGAGGTGCTCGAGCCGGATGCCGCCCGGCTCGCCGCGGTCGGGCGCAAGGTCTGGGAAAGCACCTACGAGACGAAGGAACGGATCTGGCTGACCGTGGAGGCCGCTTAGCCCGGAGGCCGTTCAGGCGGGTGGAGCCCGCCAGACCACGGGAAAGGCTTCGCAATCCATGATGGCGCCGTCCTCAGGCGCGCCGGTCGGCGGCGGCGGCGGCGACATCTTTCCCGACCGCCGGCGGAAGCGCGCATCGTCTCCGGTCCAGCGCGTGGAGAGCACGCGGCGCCGCCGGCTCGCGGAGGCGTTCCCGGCCGCGCCATGCAGCGCGAGCCCATGAAAGATCACGCAGTCGCCGGGCTCGACGGCCCAGCCGATGATGCGGTGATCGCCCGGGTCGATGACGGGGAGGACCTCCCAGCGCGGATCGTCGTTCTCCCTGAGGCTGCCGTCGACGAACCGTTGCGGACGATACCATTTTCCGGCGCGATGCGATCCGGCGACGAACTCCAAGGTGATATCCCGCGGAACTGGATCGACCGACAGCCACATGGTGCAGAAGTTCCAGCCGTCGACCGGACTATAGGGCTGGTCCTGGTGCCAGGGGGTGCGCTTTTCCGCGCCCGGCTCTTTGACCAGGACGTGATCGTGCAGGAAGTTGACCTTGCTTGACCCCATCAGCTCGGCGGCCACGAGGCTTGCCGGCGACCGGCGCATGAATGCCTCAAACTCCGGGATCCGCCGCCAGTTGTCGCTGTCCTGGAAGAAGCGCCGCGTATCGCCGTCGGCATAGCTCGCGTGATCGCTGGGCTCGCGCATGTTGCGGGCGATCCCTTCCTCGACCAGCGCCAGCCAATCGCCGGAGAAGGCCCTGCGCATGCAGACGGCTCCATCCGCTTGGAACGAGCGTAGATGCTCGGCATCGATCAGGCTTGTCATGAGGCAGGTTCGTAGTCGGTCCCGATTATGTCTATACATAATTGGGAAGAGCGCCATTGTCCAGATGTTGCGCTGGCGCGAACCCGGCATTCGGGTCACACTCCCGCCCGCGATGACCACGCCCGTGCGTCAAGCGGCAAGTGCCGCCGAGCCGCCGCCGGCCGAGCCGCGAGCGGCCGCCGCGGCACCGACTATCTCCGACGATCGACCCATCCTCGGCATGGCGTTAATGGTCGCCGGCATCATCGTCTTCTCGGTCATGGATGGGCTGTCGAAATATCTCACCAACGGCTACAGCCCGATCGAGATCGCCTGGATCCGCTACGTATTCCTGCTCGCCTGCCTGATCCCGGCGCTCATCGCCGAAGGCCCCAGCCGCGGCCTCGCCACGCCCAATCCGGGACTGCAGATCCTGCGCGGCCTCGGCATGCTGGGCTCGACCCTGCTCTTCATCCTGGCCCTCGCCAACCTACCGATCGCCGATGCGACGGTGATCGGCCTGTTGTCGCCGTTCATCGTCGCCGCCGCCTCGCTGCCGATGCTGGGCGAGCGCGTCGGCGTCAGCCGGTGGCTCGCCATCCTGGCCGGCTTCGCCGGGGTCATGGTCGCGGTCCAGCCCGGGAGCGATGCGTTCCGCTGGGCAGCGCTCTTTCCGCTCCTGGCCTCGGCAGCCTGGGCGCTCGCCTTTCTTATCACAAGGCAGGCGCGCGAAGCGGATTCGAGCCAGGTCATGCTGGGCTACACCGGGCTGGTCGGCGCCGCGGTCACCACGCTTGCCTTGCCCTTCGTCTGGGTTTGGCCCACCCCGGCCGATTGGCTGGTTATGCTGGCCGCTTCCGGCTGTTACGCCTTGGCGCAATGGCTGCTGGTGCTCGCGCTCCGCTTCGCCTCGGCGGCGCTGGTGGCCCCGTTGTCCTACACCCAGATCGTCTGGGCCGGTCTCATCGGCGCGCTCTTCTTCGGCACCACCCCCGATCTTGCCACCGTGATCGGCAGCCTCATCATCGTTGCCAGCGGCATCTTCATCTGGCACCACGAGCGCCGGGCGGCCACCCCACGCTGAGGCTAGCATCTCGCCAGCGGCCGCCGATTGCGGCATAATCCCCGAACGCCATCACCTCGGAGTCCCAGAATTGGCCGTCGACCCGCCTCGCCGTCCTGGCAGAGAGATCACCGGCCCGACGGGCGGCGCCCGCCCGCCCGCCTCGTTCAGCCTGAGACCCGCCGGCGGCAGCGAGATCGGCCCGGTCCAGCGCGGCGGCGCGCCGGCGCGGGTCGCGGCCGCGGGCTTGCCGCGCCGGGTGTTCGAGCGGCTGAAGACCGCCATCAGCGATGCCGACATCGACGCCCAGATCGACCGCATGCTGCGCTTCATCACCATGGGGCTCATCGACCGCACCGCGCCCCGCGGCTCCTATCTCAACCTGCTGACGTGAGCGGTGCGGCCGGCACTCGGGCCGGCAGTTGACGGGAATGCACAGGGCTGAAAGCATAAGCCCAGGGCTGAAGACATGAACGCCGCCGGACAACGGCGGCAGGCACCAAATCGGGGGAGTTGGACATGGCGCGCTTTATCGCGATCATGCTATTTGCGCTGGCTTCCATGGCCGTCATGGGCGCGGCGGCCAATGCCGCCGGTCCCGAGCCGGTGAAGGGGGCCACCTTCGTCAACATCGTCAACGAGACGCCTTCGCGGGTCTATTACCGGGTCAAGCTCTGGCAGCGCGACTATGCCTTCGTCATGGCCGGCAAGACCGCTCAGGTCCCGGTGCCGCAGGAGTCCTCCAAGCTGGCCACGGTCGAGGTCGAAGTCTATATGCGCGACCCCCGCGACAAGTGCTTCGCCACGGTGCCGATCAACGGCAGCATCGTGGTGACCGACCTCGACGTGAAGATCGACTGCAAGGCCAAGCGCTGAGCCCCTGGCGCCGCTTGGGCGGATGCGACCGTTTCGGTTCCAAGAGGGCTCCACGCCGCTTCTGGTGAGCTGCCCCCATGTCGGGACCCACATCCCGGGCGAGTTCGCCATCGGCATGACTCCGGCGGCGCTCGAGGTTCCCGACACCGACTGGCATGTGGACCGCCTCTACGACTTCGCCCGCGATCTCGGCGCCGGCATGCTGGTCGCGACCTATTCGCGCTACGTCATCGACCTCAACCGCCCGCCCGATGGCGCGCTCCTCTATCCCGGTGCCAGCAATACCGAGCTGGTGCCGACGACCCGGTTCGACTTCCAGCCGATCTATCGCGAGGGCGCCAGTCCCGACCGGGCGGCGATCGATCGACGCATCGGGAGCTATTGGCGGCCCTATCACGACCAGCTCGCCCGGGAGCTCGGGCGCCTCAAGCAGACATTCGGTTACGCGCTCTTGTGGGATGCGCATTCGATCCGCTCGCTGGTGCCGCGCTTCGCGCCGGAGCGCCTGCCCGATCTCAATCTCGGCAGCGGCGGCGGCAGCTCCGCCGATCCGGCGCTGGCTGAAAGGCTGGCGGCCTTGGCGGCCGAGGCGTCGGCCTTCACCAGCGTGCTCAACGGCCGCTTCAAGGGCGGCTACATCACCCGCGCCTATGGCAAACCCGCCGATGGCATCGAGGCGATCCAGCTCGAGCTGGCGCAAGCGACATACATGGACGAGGCGCCGCCTTGGCGCTATCGACCGGATCTGGCCGACCGCGTGCGGCCGGTGCTCAGCCGGTTCCTGGAGACGATGCTGGCGTGGCGGCCGGAGATGAAACGCGCCGCGTCTTAGTTCCTCGTTCCGTTCAGACCGACGGGGTGGGGGCATTCGCGAGCGGCACGGACCTGCTCTAATGTATCCGTGCTCAGCCCAGATGCTTCTTGAAGAAGGCGATGGTGCGCTCGCGCGCGAGCTTCGTCGCGCTCGCGTCGTAGCTGCCGCGTTCGTCGCAGTTGAAGCCGTGGCCGGCGGGGTAGAGATGGATCTCCACCTCCGGCCGTTTCTTGCGCACGATCTCCACGTCGCTCAAGGGAATGCCGGTGTCCTTTTCGCCGAAATGCAGCATGGTGGGTGCGGTGGTCTTGGCATCGGCGAACGGGACCATGCCGCCGCCGTAATAGCCGACCGCCGCATCGACGCCGAGGCGCTGGCCGCCGAGGAAGGCCAGCGTGCCGCCCCAGCAATAGCCGACGACGCCGACCTTGCCGGCGGGCTTTGCCTGCTTCACCGCGGCGGCGAGGTCGAGCATGACCTTGTCGAGGTCGGTGGCGCCGCGGATGTCGCGGCCCTTGGCGACGTCGTCGGGCCCGTAGCCGAGCTCGATGCCCGGCTTCACCCGGTCGAAGATGGCCGGCGTCACCGCGAGGTATCCGTCCTTGGCGAAGCCGTCGGCGACGCCGCGCATGTGGTTGTTGACCCCGAAGATCTCCTGGATCACCACCAGCCCGGCCTTGGGCTTGCCTTGGGGACGGGCGATGTAGCAGCCAAGCTTGAAACCGTCGGAAGCGGTCAGCGTGATGGTCTCGGACATGGGATCTCTCTGGATTGACGGGGAGGGGAGGGCTCTTGGAAATCATAGCCGAGGACAGGACCCGGCTGTAAAGCGCCGCCCGGCTCCGAGCCGCTCAAGCGACCATGAGGCTGCCCACCGCCAGACCCAAGCCGCAGGCGGTATGGGAGGCGAGCGACTGCAGGCAGGCGATGAGCGGTGCGGCGGTCTTGTTTCCGAGCACGCCGGCACCCATCGCCGGCATGAAGTAAAACCAAGGCACGACCACGCTGGCGACGCCGAAGACGAGCCCGTTGGCGAGACTGGGCTCGAGGCCCAGCACGGTGCGGATGAGCACGACATAGACGAGCCCGTAGAGAACGCCCACGGCGTAGTGGCCGACCCAGCCGATCACGATCTCGTTATTGACCGGTTCGGCCTTGGCGATCGGTTCGTGGAAGAACGTGCCCCTGGCCGCATGGCCGAACCAGCGTCCGACCAAGCCCCAATTGCCCGCGGGCAAGCCGGTCGCCAGGCGCAGCCCCTGCTGCCAAAGATCCAGAAACACGGTGCCCATGATGCCCGAAGCGACGATCTCCACGATGTTCATTGTTCCCCCGATCGGACGACGCACAATTTTCTTGAGTCATCGCCGGGCTTGACCCGGCGATCCATCGTGCGGCTGGAAGATGGACCCGCGGATCGAGTCCGCGGGTGACGAAAGCAGAGTAGCATTCGCACCCTCACCGCCGCCGCGCCACGAACACGCCGATGAGGATGGCCGCGGCGGAGGCCACGATCGGTACGGTCAAGGGTTCGCCCAGGACCAGCACCGCGAGCGCCACGCCCAAGGGCGGCTGCAGGAACTGGAGGACGCCGATGCGGGCGACGCCACCGCGGCCGAGGGCCCAATACCAGGCGACATAGCCCAGGATCGAGATGCCGATGGCGAGATAGAGGACGCTCGCCCAGCCGAGCCATCCCGCGTCCTGCCAGGAGGGGCCGGACGCGAAAGCGGGCACGAAGGGCGCTTGCAGCGCGCCACCGATGATCACCCCCCAGAAGGTGGTGGCCCAGGAGGAGTAGCCGGCGGCGGCAAGCCGGCCGCCTGAGACATAGCCGAGCGAGGCGACGATCGCCGCGCCGAAGACGATGCTGTCGCCCATGAGGCCGGCGCCCTCGTCGCTGACGCCGCTGCGCGAGAACACGAGATAGATCTCGCCGGCGAGCGCCACGGCGCAGCCGGTCCACCAGATCGGCGCCGGCCGCCTCAGGTCGAACAGCGCGGCAAAGAGTCCGGTGAACAGCGGCAGCGCCGCCAGGATGAGGGCGCTGTGGGAGGCCGAGGTGAAGTGGGTGCCGATGGCGAAGAACAAGGGGAAGAGCACGAAGCCGGAGAGGCCGGAGAGCCCGAGGAGCCCGAGCTGCATCCGCTGCTTGGGCAATCCCAGGCGCAATCCCAGGACCAGCGGCAGCGCCGCCGCCGCCGCCAGCACGCCCCGGAGCAAGGCCGCCAGCACCGGATCGAAAAGGGTGACCGCGATCTTGGTTGCGATCGGGCTGGCGGCGAAGAGAACGACGGCCAGGATCGCCGCGGCGAAGGCGCGGATATCCCGCTCAGGCGCGGATGCGGCGATCGAGGCGGGGCTCACGTTTGCCGGGGACAAGCGGTGACATCGGTGCGGGTGAAGTCATCACCTTTGTAGAGCAGCGGCTCGCCGCTCGCCTTGGCGAGAGCGTAGGCGAAGCAGTCGCCGTAGTTGAGACCAGCGGCATGGCGTCCCCGGCCGAAACGACGCTGGGCCGAACGTGCGATCTCGACCTGCTCGACATCCACGGCGACGACCTCGACGCGCGCACGGTGTAGGAACAGATCCAATTCCCGGCCGGCCAGCTCGCCGCCGCGCGCTTCCAGAACGATCGCCGCCTCGAGCACGGTCGCCGCCGAGACGAGGCGCCTTGGGTCGGCTTCGATGAGTTCGTTGAAGCGCCGCCGCTCGGGCTCGTCGCCCAGAATGGCGATGAGAGCCGATGTGTCGATCACCATGGCCCGCGCTCGTCAGCGAGGCAGGCCATGTTCGTCATAGTCGATGATCTCATCGGAGCTGCGCCGGTCCCGGCGCGTGAGCCTGCCGCAGCGCTTGGCGATCTCGTCGAGCTCGTCGGCGAGTGAGCGACCTCGGCTGCGCGCGTTGAGACGCTGCAGCCGCTCGCGGATGGCGGTCGCGACCGCATCGGTCAAACTCTCGCCGGTCCGTCGAGACAGCTCCCGTGCCAGCCGATCGGTCTCCGCGTCCTTGATGCTCAGGGCCATGGAATCTACCTAGGTAGAAAATAATCTATATTCTACCTAAAGCATACGAGCCGCGCAATCAGCTGTCGAGCCAGCCGGCGCGGCGGAGCTGGCGCATATAGGTGCGGCTCACCGGAATGCGCGTCCCGTTGGTGAGCACCAGCTGGGCGCGGTGGCCGTTGCGCTCGACCGTGGCCACCGCCCGCCTTGCCACCCAGTAGGAGCGATGCACTTGCTGGCCCATGGCAGGGTCGAGCTCGGCCACCGCATCGGACATGCGGAAGAGGATGAGATCGCTGCCAAGCGCGGTGGTGATCCTGAGATAGTGATCTTCGGTGGCGATCGAGAGCAAATCCGTGCCCAGCCTTGCCGGTATGCGGCGGATGAACCGCTGGCCGTCCGCGCCCGGGCCGGCTCCGGCCTCGCTCGCTTCCATCGCTGGTTGCGGCGGGAGCGCCGGCCCGGACTGGGCGCGGGCGCGCCGCGTGTTGATGATGGTCAGCGGCACGCTGATGAGCGCGATCATGGTGGTGACCGAGCCATAGAGCGCCAGGAGATCGGTCGGCGCCAGCTTCGGCGGATGCCCGAACGCCGCCTGCAGCAGAATCGCCACGCCGGCGCTGGGCAGGCTCGCCAGCACCGTGCCGGCGAGCGCCTGCAGGGCGGGATGCCAGGTGCTGCTGATCCGGTGCCGGACCGCGAAGCGGATGGCCGGCTCGACCACCAGGCCGATGAGCGGGATGGCGAGCATCCAGAAGGCGAACCGCTCGATCAGCTCGAAGTCGCGGGTGCCATAGGGCCTGAGCCAGGCCACCGCCGCGCCGATGGCGAGCAGCACCGCCATCCCCTGCGCCGAGCGGACGAGCGTGGTCCGTTCGCGAAGCGCGAGCTGTCCGTCGCCGGCCGTTGACGAAATCTCGAGAACGATTGGCGTATCCGCGCTCGTCCCGGCATTCCCTTCGCTGTATGTCGGCGGCGGTGGCGACCCCGATGGACGGTCGCCGAAGGGATGGGAAAGGGGAGTCATGCTGCTCATGGCGTGGGTCGCAATCCTGGCATTGGCGACATCGGCGGCACAAGCGGCCGAGATCGGCGCCATCCTACAAGGGACGCCTTTGTGGGTATATCCGCTGCTCGGGCTGTTGATCTATCTCGGTCTGCAGGCGAGGCGGGAGCGCGTCGCCCGGCCGCTCAGGCTCCTGATCACGCCTGCCGTCTTCATCGGCTGGGGGATCGTCGGCGTGCTGGTGAAACCGGGCTTCGGCCCGGTCCTGGCCCTGGATTGGCTGGGGGCCGCCGCCGCCGGGATGGCGCTGGCGGCCGCCAGTCTCGATACCAGCCGATGGCGGGTCGAGGGCGGCCTCGTTCGCCTGCCCGGGAGCTGGTTCCCGCTCATCCGCAATCTGGCGATCTTCGCTGCCAAATACGCTCTTGCCGTCGCCGCCGCCACGCTGCCGGGCAGGCGGGGCAGTCTGGTGCTCTGGGATGTCGCCGTATCCGGCGCTAGCGTCGGCTACTTCGCTTTCTGGCTGGTGCAACTGGCCCGGCTCTACCGGCGCTCCGCGCCCGTTGCCGACCAGCCCAAGGACCGCATCGCCGAGGCCGGAGACAGCGCATGACCGGCATCCCTGCGGAGTCGAGCGAGGCCCAGCCGGTGGTCAGGCTCCGCCATGTGAGCAAGACCTATGACGAAGACGGGCTCACCGTGGCCGCCGTCAATTCCATCAGCCTCGACATACCGGGCGGGCGGTTCGCGATGATCGTCGGGCCGTCGGGCAGCGGCAAGACCACGCTCTTGAATCTCATCGGCTGCATCGATCGGCCGACCTCGGGCCAAGTCGAGGTCTGCGGCGAGGAGGTGGGGGTGCTGACCGACCGCGCGGTCACGGATTTCCGCGCCCGCAACATCGCCTTCATCTTCCAGAACTTCAACCTGTTCCCGGTGCTCTCGGCCTTCGAGAACGTCGAGTATCCCTTGCTGCTCCTGGGCGTGGCCGCCGCCGAGCGGCGCCAACGCACGCTGGCGCTGCTGGAATCCGTCGGTCTCCTCGACCAGCGACGCCATCGTCCCAACCAGCTGAGCGGCGGACAGAAGCAGCGCGTGGCGATCGCCCGGGCGCTGGTCAAGAAGCCGGCGCTGGTGCTCGCCGACGAGCCCACGGCCAATCTCGACAGCCACACCGGCGCCGCCATCATCGCCGTCATGCGCCGGATGCAGGAGGAGCACAAGGTGAGCTTCGTCTTCTCCACCCACGACCCTGAGCTCATGTCCCATGCCGAGGACACCTTCGCCATCCGTGACGGAGCGCTGGTCGAGCACCGCTCGGGAACGATCCGATGATGCTCTTCAAAATCGCCTTTCGGAACATTCGCCGCAACGCACGCCGCTCGACCATGACCGCATCCGCCATCGTCGTCGGCGCCGTCGCCTTGGTGCTGTTCGGGGAGTTCATGGCCAATGTGACCACGGGATTTCAGACCAACACGGTCGAGCGGACCGGGCATCTTTCGGTCTTCCGCGCCGGCTATTTCGATTTCGGCGCCGGAAACCCCGCTGCCTACGGCATCGCCGACTATCGCCGGGTCATGGACCTCATCGCCGAGGATCCGGTGCTCCGCCCCTGGCTCAACGTCGTGACGCCGACGGTCACGCTGTTCGGCATCGCCGGCAATTTCGACATCGACGCATCCAAGACCTTCTTCGGCTCCGGCGTCGTCCCGTCCGATCGCGATCGCATGCGGCTGTGGGACGAATACGGCATCTTCCGCGGCCGCATCCTCGCCGATTCCGGACTCAGCGACGACGACGAGACGGTGGGCGTCGTCGGCATCGGGCTCGCGCGCGCGTTGGGTCTCTGCGAGGCCCTCAAGCTCGCCAATTGTCCGCCGCGTCCCAGGGCCGCGGAGGAGCCGGGCGAGACGGCCGCTTCCGAGCTGATGGATCTTGCCCGCCGCGACCGCGACACGATCTCGCCGCAGCACGCCGATGCGGCGCCGCGCCTGGATCTCCTGGCGGCAACCGCCGGCGGCGCTCCCAATGTGCTGAGCCTGACGGTGAGCAAGGCCGAGCCGCAAGGGGCGAAGGAGCTGGACGATGCGTTCATCGCCATGCACTTCAAGCTGGCGCAGCGGCTTCTCTACGGCCGCGGCGAGCCGAAGGCGGTCGGCATCGTGCTCCAACTGCATCGCAGCGAAGACATGGCGGCGGCGCGCGTCCGTCTCGAGCGCCTGTTCAAGGAGCGGGCGCTCGAGCTCGAGGTGCGCGACTTCACCGAGCTCTTGCCCTTCTACAAGCAGGTGATCGGCCTCTTTGGCGCGATCTTCTCGTTCATTGCGGCGATCATGGGTGTGATCGTGCTGTTCACCGTGGTCAACACCATGAGCATGACGGTGATCGAGCGCACCAACGAGATCGGCACGGCACGCGCCATGGGCGTCAGGCGGAGCGTGATCCGACGGCAGTTCCTGATCGAGGGCTGGATGCTGGGCGCCATCGGCGCCAGCGTCGGGTTGATCCTGGCGGCACTCCTCGCCTGGCTCATCAACAATGGCGGTCTCACCTGGACGCCGCCGGGCCAGGCGCTGCCGGTGCCGCTCCGCGTGCTCACCAGCGGCGTGGCGCCGCTCAACCTCGCTGTGTGGCTGGGGCTGGTGGCGGTCGCCACCGTCGCCGCGCTGATCCCGGCCAACCGCGCGGCGCGGCTGCCGGTGGTCGATGCCCTGAGGCATGTATGAGCGCCGTCGGTTCCCGCCTCGCGGCGGCGCTGGCGATCGCCTTGCTGGCGGCGCTCGTCGCCGCACCGGCCAAATCGCAGCCGGCGGCCGCAGCGCCGACGGCTGAGGAGATCATCGCGGCCGCTGATCTCGTGCGCAATCCCGACAAGGCCTTCCGGCTGACCTCCACGCTCATCGAATATGTCGGCGGCAAGCCGCGCGACCGGGTGGTGCTCGTCATCTTCGCGCGCGAGGACAAGGCGACGCGGCAGTTCAGCAATCTCGCGCGCTATGCCGAGCCGTTGCGCGACACCGGCAAGATGGCGCTCTTGAATGCGCCCAATCTCTGGTTCTATGACCCTGCCTCGAAAACCAGCATCCGCATCTCCCCGCAGCAGCGCCTCATCGGCCAGGCCTCGGATGCCGACGTGCTGACCGTCAATCTCGCCCGCGACTACCGGGGCGTGATCCTCGGCGAGGAGACCCTGCAGGACGCCGACCGCAAGGACCGCCTTTGCTGGCATCTCGATATGACCGCGGCGACTGCCGATGCGATCTACAGCCGAATGGAGTACTGGGTCGAGCGCGGCACCTATCGCGCGGTCAAGGCCAAGTTCTATTCCGACAGCGGCAGGTTGCTGAAGATCGCCTATTTCCGCAAATACCAAGAGCAGCTGGGCCAGCTCAGGCCGACCGAGACGATCATCATCGATGCGGTCGATGCGAATCTGGTGACCACCATCAACTCCACCGACTATCGCTTCCAAGATATCCCCGACACCTGGTTCCAGCGGGACTTCCTGCCGCGGCTCAAGGTCGACTGATGCGGCGCCTCACCGGCGCTCTTTTGGCCTTGGCGCTCGCAGCGGCGGCGCCGGGCCCGGCCCATGCCGAGGAGAACGACGACCTCGAGCGCATCCCCGGCGCGATCGAGGATCCGTCCCGCGCCGACCCCGCGGGCGGGGTCGCACCGACGGCTTCTCTCGGCCAGCGCCGCTTGCGGCTCCATCTCGAGGATGCGGCGGTCCTGGCCCTGCTCCGGCGGCCGATCGTGGGCTTCCCGCCGCCGGCGCCGCCGGACTGGCAGAACCGCACCAGCTTCGATGGCAGCAACCAATGGGATCTGGCCGATGGTCTGACCGCAAGCCTCAGCGACCGCTTGACCTGGCGCGAGACGAGCGACTTCGGTCTCGGAGCGCGGCGGTCGGCTCGCAACGATTTCCGCGAGGGCTATCTCACCTGGGAGCCGGCCGGCACGGTCTATCTCGAAGCCGGCCGCATCAATCTCCGCAACGGCATCGCGCTCGGATTCAATCCGACCGATTTCTTCAAGGCGCGGACCCAGGTCGACCAGGCCTCGCTCGATCCTTCGGCGCAGAGCCGCAATCGGCTCGGCACGCTGATGGCGCGCGCCCAAGGCATCTGGGAGGCGGGCTCGCTCAGCGTCGCGGTAGCACCCGGGCTCTATTCCCCGAGCCCGCTCGCGGCGATGAGGTCGGCCTTCGATCCGGGCTTCGAGCGCACCAACGCCGCCGACCGGCTGCTGCTGAGCGCCAGCCACGACCTGGCAGGTCTCAACCCGCAGCTCCTCGCCTATCGGGAAGGGGCGGACATGAAGACCGGCCTCAACCTCTCGCGCCAGTTGGGGCAGAGCGTGATCGCCTATGCCGAATGGGCCGGCGGAAGCGAGCGGCCGCTGATCGCCGAGGCGCTCGCCTATGGCCGGCGCACCGGAACGCTGCCGGCCAGCGCACCGACGCTGCCGCCGACCACCTTCGACAAGCGGTTCCGCAATGATCTCGCGCTCGGCGCGTCCTGGGCCAGCGCCCTCGGCTTCACCACCAATCTCGAATACCACTATCACCAGGCGGGATTCTCCGATGCCGACTGGCGCAACTGGTTCGCCATCGGCCGTGCCCGCCCAGGCGTCCCGCAAGTCGCCAGCGAGCTCTGGTACGTCCGCGCCTTCGCCGCCGACCGGCAGCAGCCGCTGACGCGGCAGCAGATGTTTCTCCGCGCCAACATGCCCGACGCGTTCTGGCGCGGCCTCGAGCTGACGGCGCTCGCCTTCGTCGACCTCACCGACGGCTCCAGCCTGGCGCAGCTATCGGCCAGCTACTACCTGACGAATGCCTGGACCATCGGCGCCTATGTCAGCGCCAATCTCGGCAGCCCGCGCTCCGAGCGCGGCAGTCTGCCGCAGGCGGCAAGCGCCATCCTGCAGCTCGTGCGGTATTTTTGAGGGCGGGGAGACAGTCGGCTTACAAATCGAAGCATTCATGAGAGGCAAAGCGGTTGAGATGGCGGCTGCTTGGGCCTGAGCATCCCGCGTGCTCTCGGAGATCCTGAACGCCGACACCGACCCAATCACCCGCGACAGGCTGCATCCGATGTTGCGTGCCGGCATAGAGGAGAGCGCCGAGCGCGTCTTCTGATGGCCGTCGACGCTGGCCTTCACCTCCGCAATATGCTCGCGGCCATCGCCGGCAGACCGAGCTTTCTCCTTCTATCAACTCGTCATGCACGTGCTTGACCCGCACATCCACGTCGTGCCGCGACTCGGCCGAGGATTTGGATTGCCGGATCAAGTCCGGCGATGGCGACTTAAATCATGTCGCGGGATGCGACGCCCGCATTCGAGCGGTAGGTTATGCTCAACCGGACGGAAGCGGGGCAGGCTCGGATCCGGCCGCTCAAACATTGAAGCGGAAAAGGAATATGTCGCCGTCCTGGACCAGGTAGTCCGCACCCTCGACGCGCATCTTGCCCGCATCCTTGGCGCCCAGCTCGCCGCCTGAGGCGACGAAGTCGGCATAGGAGATCGTCTCGGCGCGGATGAAGCCGTGCTCGAAGTCGGTGTGGATGGCGCCCGCCGCCTGCGGGGCTTTGGCACCTTGGGTCACGGTCCAGGCATGGGCCTCCTTCGGGCCGGCGGTGAAGAAGGTCAAGAGGCCGAGGATGCGGTAACCCTCGCGAATGACCCGCGCCAGCCCCGTCTCATTCAGCCCGAGATGCTCGAGGAATTCCTGCTTTTCGGCCGCGGTCGCGAGCTCAGCCACCTCGGCCTCGATCGCCGCCGAGATGATCACGCTGCCCGCACCCTCGGCCGCCGCCTTTGCAGCGACGCGTTGGGTGAGCGCATTGCCGGTGGCGGCATGGTCCTCGCTCACATTGGCGACATAGAGCACCGGCTTCGCGGTGATGAGCTGCAGCTGCCGCCAGGCCGCGAGGTCGGCGGCCGCCACCGCGACCGTGCGCGCCGGCTTGCCATCGCGGAGTGCTGCCAGGGCGGCCTCCATCAGCGCCAATTGCTGGGCCGCCTCCTTGTCGCCGCCGCGCACCTTCTTGGTGGCGGCGTAGGCCCGTCGCTCGAGGGAGTCGAGATCGGCCAGCATGAGCTCGGTCTCCACCGTCTCGGCATCGCGGATCGGGTCGACCGAGCCCTCGACATGGGTGATGCCGCCATCCTCGAAGCAGCGGAGCACGTGCACGATGGCATCGACAGCGCGGATATGCCCCAGGAACTGGTTGCCGAGACCCTCGCCCTTCGAGGCGCCGCGCACCAAGCCGGCGATGTCGACGAATTCCAGCGTGGTCGGGACGATCTTCGCCGATTTGGCAAGCCCGGCGATGACCGCAAGGCGGGCATCGGGCACCGGCACGCGGCCGATATTGGGCTCGATGGTGCAGAAGGGATAGTTCGCCGCGGCCGCCGCCGCGGTCTCGGTCAGCGCGTTGAACAGCGTCGACTTGCCCACATTCGGCAGGCCGACGATACCGCAATTGAAGCCCATGGTGTCTCTTTGAAAGTGTCTCGCAAGCGAGTTGCCGGAAGACCCTCACCCGCCTCGCTTGCGCTCGGCACCGTCGGGGACGGCCGCGCCGGATCCTTCCGGCGCGGCGTCGGGGACGGGAGGACCCGTCCTCGACCGTCCCGACCCCGCACTGCGGGAGAGGGAGGGACCCGCGTCTTCGCGGGAGGGTGAGGGGTCGCGGTCCGAAGTCGAACCATCACTACGTTGCACATCAGTGCGGGGTGGCTTCGGTCTCGGCGGGTGGAGAGCGAGGTGGCAGCGGTTCATGAATTCGCTGTCATCGCCTGCGACCAGGAGCGGTGCGGCATCGGCGAGCGCGTCCAGGAGCTTTTCCAGCCATGGCTGCTCCTCCTTGTCGAAATCGCGCAGCACATAGGGATGCACCAGGTTCTTGTCGCCGGGATGGCCGATGCCGAGCCGGACGCGCTTGTAGTCGCGGTCGAAAAGCTGATCGATCGAGCGCAGCCCGTTATGGCCGGCGCTGCCGCCGCCCTGCTTCACCTTGACCTTGCCTGGCGTGAGCTCGAGCTCGTCGTGAAAGACCACGACCTGGCTCGGGGCGAGCTTGTAGAAATGCGCCGCTTCGCCGATCGCCTCGCCCGACAGGTTCATATAGGTCATCGGCTTCAAGGCCAGGATTTTCACGCCGGCGATGCCGCCTTCGGCCAGATAGCCGCGGAAGCGTGCCCGCCACGGCCCGAAGCCGTGGCGGCGCACGATCCGATCCAGCGCCATGAAGCCGATATTGTGCCGGTTGCCGGCATCGCCCGGGCGCGGATTGCCGAGGCCGGCGAACAGCAGCATCGGTACCGGTGCCTCTCCTTGCTACTTCTTCCGCTCGCGTTCGGCCGGCTTCCTTTCGGCTGGCGCGGCGGCACCCTTGGCCGGAGCGGCACCCTCGGCCGGAGCGGCACCCTCGTCCGGTGCGGCACCCTCCGCTCCTTCCACCGGCACGGCGCCTTCGGCACCCTCCGCGGTAGCGGCAGCGGCCGGGGTCTCTTCGACCTGCACCGTCGGCGCGGCGACCGAGGCGATGGTGAAGTCGCGTCCGGTGATGGTCGGTACCACCCGGTCCGGCAGCTTGACGGCGCTGATGTGCACCGAGTCGCCGATGTCGAGCCCGGTCAGGTCGACCGAGAAGGAGGTGGGTATTTCCTCGGCCAGGCAGCGGACCTCGATCTCGTGGCGCACCACGTTGATGACGCCGCCGCGCTTCAGGCCCGGGGATTGGTCCTGGTTCACGAAGACCACGGGCACGTTGACGGTGACCCTGGTCTTGGCGCCGACCCTGAGGAAGTCAGCATGGATCGGCCGATCGCTCACCGGATCGAGCTGCACCTCGCGGGGCAGCACGCGCAGCGTCTCGGCGCCGAGCTTCACGTCGTAGAGCCGGTTGAAGAACCCGGCGCGGTGCAGCTCGCGCGCCAGCATCCGGTCCTCGAGGCTGACGAGGATGGGGTCTTTGCGATCGCCATAGATCACGCCGGGAACCCGGCCTGTCCGACGAGTCGCCCGGGCGGGCCCCTTGCCGCCCCGGTCGCGCCGCTCGGCGGCGATGGTTGCAATGTCGACCATGAAAACTCTCTCCTTTCCTCACGCATGGGGCCGGCTGGGGGAGGGAAGGGGAGGAGGTGTTCCACACCCCCTCCCGAAACCCACCCCCGGGGAGGGAAGGGGAGGGCCATCAACTGGGCGATCGAAAGTTGGCGGATGTTGTGGGCGACCCTGACCGCCTCGGTCGCCTGGATGCTGTCGGTCAGCACCATCGCCTCCAAGGGCGAGGCGGTGACCCGGGCGACCGCGCCGCCGGACAGGACGCCATGGGTGATATAGGCGCTGACCGAGGTGGCGCCGTGGTCGATGAGCGCCTCGGCGGCGTTGACCAAGGTGCCGCCGGAATCGACGATGTCGTCGATGAGGATGCAGCGCCGGCCTTTGACGTCGCCGATGACGTTCATCACCTCCGACACGCCGGCGCGCTCGCGGCGCTTGTCGATGATGGCAAGGTCCGCTTCCAGCCGCCTGGCGATGGCGCGGGCGCGGAGCACGCCGCCGACGTCGGGGGAGACGATCACCAGCTCGTCGCCGTCGTATTTCTCCTTGATGTCCTTGACGAACACCGGCGCCGAATAGAGGTTGTCGGTCGGAATGTCGAAGAAGCCCTGGATCTGGGCGGCATGGAGATCCATGGTCAGCACCCGGTCGGCGCCGGCGGTGGTGATGAGGTTGGCCACCAGCTTCGCCGAAATGGGGGTGCGCGGACCGGATTTGCGGTCCTGCCGGGCATAGCCGTAATAGGGGAGGACCGCGGTCACGCGCCGGGCCGAGCTGCGGCGGAGCGCGTCCAAGGTGACCAGGAGCTCCATCAGGTTGTCGTTGGCGGGATAGGAGGTCGATTGCAGGACGAACACGTCCTCGCCGCGGATGTTCTCGTGGATCTCGACGAATATCTCGAGATCGGAAAAGCGCCTGACGCTGGCCTTGGTCAAGGGCAGGTTCAGATACGCGCCGATCGCCTCGGCCAGAGGCCGATTGCTGTTGCAGGTCAAGACTTTCATAGGCAGGGCTCTCCACGACCCGCGGGCGCGGACGCGATCGGGCGCGGGACTATTATCAGCCCGTCGCCGAACTGTAAACCCGCATCAGCGGGGGTGGGCGGGGGAGGGCAGGGGAGGGGGTGTGGTACACCCGCTCCCAAAACCCACCCTCGGGCGGGGACCCTGGCGGCCGGCCCGGACGCAGGGTGGCGCGCCGCCGTCAGTCGGGGATGCGGGCCGAGAGCGCCTGCATGATTTCGGCGAGTCCGCCGGCTGCTGCATCGGCGATGGCGACGGCGACGTCGCCCCACGGGCCGTCGAGCAGCCCGGCGCGCTGGGTGTTCTCCTGGTCGATCACGCCCAGGGACAGGCCTTCGTGGTCGATGACGCTCCAGCTCACCGCCACCCGTTCCTGGCCGGAAGCCGCCGCCGTGATCGTGACCGAGCCCAGCACCACCACGGTGCCGTCATCCGCCTCGGTGGCGATGTTGATCGAGCGTCGCTGCAGGGCCCGCTCCATGGCGCGCTTCAAGGCGGTCCGGCCGTCGCCGGGGGCGCCGTCGACGGGATAGACGACGACGCGCGCCGAGCCGCTGGTGTCGTTCGGCCGGCCGGCCTCGATCAGTCGATTGAGGGAGGGGCCGACGGCGAGCGCCATGCCGAGCAGAACCCCCGGCTCGGATTGCTGCCAGGCAACCCGCGGCACCAGCCAACGGCCGCTGTCGCCGCCGAGCGCCTTGCCGGAGGCATCGAGGAGCCGCCAGTCGAGCTCGATCTCGTCGCGCTCGCCGTCGAAGAGCCGCGCCTTGGCGGTGCCGGCGAGGCTCTTGGCTTCCCGGGTGGTGCGGATGGTGCTCGCCGGCACATCCAGGCGCTGCAGCTGAGCGGCGACGGCGCGGGCGAGCTCGTTCGGTTCGGGAGCGCCTTCGATCGGCAGCACGACGACGCCCCCTCGGTCGGCGAGCTTGAGCAGCGGGTTCGCTTCCTTGTGGTCGTCCATGAAAGGCTGCGGCAGCGGCTGGCAAGCCGACAGGGCGAGGCCCGTGGCAACGATGATGAGCGCCTGGCGCATCACGGGACGATAAGGCCCATGTCTGACCTCATGCCCCCACCCCAACCCTCCCCCACCTGAACCGGTGGGGGAGGGAGCCACGATCTCATGCTCCCTCCCTCGCGTCTTAGCGGGGGAGGGTGGGGGTGGGGGCACCGTCAGGGGAGCGCTAGAGAACACAGCTCACCAAGAGACCGAGGACGCAAAACAAGAGGAAGAGAATGAGGTGCGGCATCACACACAGACGTAGTCGATGGCAGCCTGCGATAGGGGCTCGGCGCCCTGCTCGCCCACGAGCGAGGTGCGCCCGAGGGTCATTGCGATCCCGGAGTCGCTGTCCATGATGATCATGTGGATGAAGAACACCATGCCCGGGGCGGCGATGACCGGATTGCCGCGGTAGAGCATCGGCCAATCCATCCAGTTCGGCGCGAACAAGGCGCCGAGGCTGTAGCCGCAGGCATTGAGCCGGTGCGCCCGGTAGCCGGCGCGGTCCAGCACCTTGACATGCGCCTCGAACACGTTCGCCACCGGCTCGCCCGGCTTTAGGGCCGCCTCGCAGGCCAGCAGCGCTTCCTTGCAGGCCTTGTGCATGTCCTCCTGGCGCGGCAGCTTCGGGCCGACGCGGATGGTGCGCATCAGGCAGGAATGATAGTGCCGGTAGGTGCCGGCGAATTCCAGGGTGAGCTGATCCTCGGCCGAGAGCGTGCGGCGCCCGCTGAAGAACCGGCAGAGCAGCGCATCGCGACCGGAGCCGATGATGAACTCGTTGGCGGGATAGTCGCCGCCGCCGCGGAACACCGCGCCCTGCATCGCCGCCAGGATCTCCGCCTCGTCCGCGCCCGGGCGCGCGAGGCCGATTGCCTCGTCCCAGGCGCGATCGGCGAGCCGGGCGGCATCGCGCACATAGGCGATCTCGGCCGGGCTCTTGATCAGCCGCTGCCGGCTCACGAGGTCGGAGGCGTCCTCGAGCGTGGCCACGCCGTCGAGCGCATCCGCCAGGCGCCTGCCGTTGCGTGCGGTCAGCCCGTAGGCTTCCCATTCGACGCCCAGCTTCTTGCCGCGGCAGCGCTGCTGCTCGAGGATGTGCCGGAGCTCGACCGCCGGCTTCGCGTCCTCGCCATCGACCCAGATGCGGATATCGGCGATCGTCGAGGTGTGCTGCGCTTGGCGCAGATCGGGGACGCGCGTCAGCAGGATGAGCGTGCCGTCGGCGCCGAGATAGAGGCACTGGAAAAACACGAAGCCGAAGGTGTCATAGCCGGTCAGGTAGAACATGCTCTCCTGGCGGAACATCAACAGCCCGTCGAGGCCGCGCTCGGCCATGAGCTCGAGCGTGCGGCGCTGACGCTGGGCGAATTCCTCGCGGGCGAAGTGCAGAGCCATGGGTCAATCCTTCAGCGCGATGACGGACAAGAGCCGACCATAGTCGCCCTCGCCCTGGTGGCAGGCGCGGCGATAGCTGAAGAAGCGATCGGCCTCGTGGCAGGTGTCATGGTCGAGGCGCCGCACGTCGCCGATGCCGGCGCTTCGCAGCCGCGCCTCGACGTAGCCGCCGAGATCGAACAGGCAATGCCCCGCGCGCGCGGCCGGACGGAAGAAGCGGCCATTAGCGGCGTCCTCCTCCAGAAACGGCCCGGGAAACTCCGGTCCGACCTCGTAGCTGTCCTTGCCGATGCAGGGGCCGACGGTGGCGGCGATGCGGGATTTGGCGGCGCCGCGCTCGACCATGGCGGCAATGGTGGCCTCCAACACCCCACCCTTGCCGCCGCGCCATCCCGCATGCGCGCCGCCGATGATCCGCGCTTCCCGGTCGGCGAACAGCACCGGGGCGCAGTCCGCGGTCAGGATCCCGAGCCCGATGCCCGCCACCGTCGTCACCATGGCATCGGCGCGCGGCGCCTCCGCACGGCTGAGGACCTTGTCGACGTGGACCACGACCGGGCTGTGGATCTGATAGAGGGTCACCAGCCGGTCGGGAGCGAGATCGAGGCAAGCCAGCACCCGCGACCGATTGATCTCGACATCGTCCTTGTCGTCCAGCGAGCCCCGCCCGCAATTCAGCGAGGCGTAGATGCCGCCGCTGACGCCGCCCTGGCGCGTGAAGAACCCGTGAGCGACATGGGGCAGCGCGAGATTGTCGGCGGCGAGCAGTACGGTCATTCGAATCCTGGAGGTGTCGATTGGCCTGGCGGGGTGAGGGCGAGCGCCTTGAACAAGGTGCCCATTTCATCGGCGTCGATCAAGCGACGGAGATCGTCCCACACGCCGGCGCGCGCTGGGGCGAGCCGCTTGGCGCGCTCGCCGATGCCGAGACGCTCGAGCCACACGCCCTGGTCGATGGGCCCATGCACCGTGGCACCGGCTTCGGTTGCGGCGGCGGCGAAGGCGGCGAAGTCGACATGGGCGGTCAGATCGGCGGTGCCGGGATCCTCTAAAGGCGGATGCGGTCGATGGCCTTTGACCGCCTGCAGCGTGTCGCCGGGGACGCTCGCGGCATAGCCGTAGTCGATGATGAGCGCCGCACCGCCCAGGGCGACGAGGCGCCGTGCCAGCGCATCGGCGAGCGCCAGGCGGGCCGGCGACAGCTCGATGACCGCGTCGATCGGTGCGGAGGCGAGTGCTGCCGGCACCAGCGCCGCCAAGGGGCTCATCGCCAAGACGAAGCGGAACCCGCCCCCCTTGTCGCGATCGACAAGACGTTCCTGCCAGCCCAGAGGTGTCCGCTGCAGCTGGCGGATCGGCAAGGCATCGACGAACTCGTTGGCCAGCAGGATCGCCGGCCCGTCGGGCAGGGTGGCAACCGCATCATGCCAGGACGCCTCGGCTCCGGTGAGAGCTTCCTGCTGGCGCCGGCGGAGCATCGGACTGGTCTCCACCAGATGCAGCCGGAGCGCCCGGCGGAACGCCGGTGCGGCGGCGGTGGCGCGCAAGGCATCGGCCAGCATGGTGCCGCGGCCGGGGCCGAGCTCGATGAGGAGCACCGGATCGGGCGCGCCCATCTGCCGCCAGACGAAGGCGGCCCAGAGGCCGACGAGCTCGCCGAACATCTGGCTGATCTCGGGCGCGGTGGTGAAGTCGCCGGCGGCGCCGAAGGGCTCGCCGGTGGTGTAATAACCGGCTTCCGGGTCGGCGAGGGCCAGCTGCATGTACTCGCCGAGATCGATCGGGCCCAGCGTCTCGATCCGGCGCCGGAGCCGCCCAGCCAGGCTCATCGCTGGACGGCGGGTCTGACCAGGGCCCAAACGATGAGGGCGAGACCGGCGAGCAGCATCGGCAGCGACAGGAGCTGGCCCATGGTCGCGCCGAAGACGAGGAAGCCGAGATAGTCGTCTGGCTCGCGGAAGAACTCGACGGTGGTGCGGGCCAGCGCGTAGCCGGCGAGAAAGACGCCGCTCACCAGGCCGGGGCGCTGGCGCAGGCGTGGGTTGCGAACCAGCACGAACAGGACGAGGAAGAGCACGAGCCCTTCCAAGGTCGCCTCGTAGAGCTGGCTCGGATGACGCGGCACTGCCAGGCCGTCGCGCGGAAACACCATGGCCCAGGGCACGTCGCTCGGCCGGCCGAAGAGCTCGCCATTGATGAAGTTGGCGATGCGGCCGAAGAAGAGGCCGATCGGCGTGGCGGCGCAGACCACGTCGCCCAGCGCCCGCACGTCGATGCCCTTGCGGAGCGCGAACAGGATGATGGCAGCGACGACGCCGAGCGCGCCGCCATGGAACGACATGCCGCCATGCCAGACCATGAGGATTTCCAACGGATGCTGGAGGTGATAGCCGGGCTGGTAGAACAGCACATAGCCGAGCCGCCCGCCGATCACGACGCCGATCGTGGCCCAGGTCAGGAACTCGTCCACCGCCTCTGGGTTCACCAGGGAAGGTCTTTGCCGGGCGATCCAGAGGCCGTAGCGCCAGCCCAGGAGCAAGCCCGCGATGTAGGAGAGCGCATACCAACGAATGGCGAGCGGCCCGATGGCGATCGCCACCGGATCGATCATGGGGAAGGGGATGACGGGCAGCATCTAGGCGCCTAGCACGCAAAGAGATGGAAGGTGCCCCCACCCTAACCCTCCCCCGCGGAAGACGCGGGGGAGGGAACTGGAGATGTCGCTCTCTGGCTCCCTCCTCCGCGGAAGCGGGGGAGGGCTGGGGTGGGGGTATCGGGCGATTGCAAGCATTGTGCTGCGTCAGCGATAGGGATCGTCGCGGCGGAGGAAATCGTGCACGTAGCTGCCGACACCGTCCTCGATCGCGGTGAAGGGGCGCCGATAGCCCGCTTGGCGCAGCCGGTCCATGCGGGCCTCGGTGAAGTATTGGTAGCGCGGGCGGAGCGCCGGCGGGGTGTCGACATACTCGATCGCAGGCTCGCTGTTGGTCGCAGCGGCGACGGCGCGGGCGAGATCGGCGAAGCTGCGCGCCTTGCCGGTGCCGATGTTGAACAGGCCGCCCAAGCTCGCCTGCTCGCTCATCCAGAGCATCACCTCGACGCAATCGCCGACCCAGATGAAGTCGCGGAGCTGGCCGCCATCGCCATAGTCGGGATGATGGGAGCGAAAGAGGCGCGGCTTCTCGCCCGCCTTGAGGCGCTCGTGGATTTGCCAGGCGACGCTGATCTGTCCGCCCTTGTGGTACTCGTTCGGGCCGTAGACGTTGAAGAATTTCAGACCGGCCCAGGCCGGCGGCCGGGTCGCCGGATCGGCGGCGAGCCGGGCCACGCGCCGATCGAAGAGATGCTTCGACCAGCCATAGGGGTTGAGCGGCATGAGCTTGGCGAGTGCCGCGGGCGTGCCGTCATCCTCGAAGCCGGCGCTGCCGTCGCCATAGGTCGCGGCCGATGAGGCGTAGATGAAGCGCGTCTGATTCCGGGCGCACCAGCGCCACAGCTCGAGCGACAGGGAGAAGTTGTTGGCGGCGATCAAATCGGCGTCGCTCTCCGTCGTCGAGGAGATGGCGCCCAAGTGAAAGATCGTCCTGATCTTGCCCCGCTGGCGGTCGAGCCAGTCCTGGAAGCGGTCGGGGTGCACCAGATCGGCGAGCTCGCGCTTGGCGATGTTGCGCCACTTGTCGCCGCACCCCAGGCGGTCGACGACAACGATCTCGCGCTCGCCTCTGGCTTCCAGCCCGGCCACCAGGTTCGAGCCGATGAACCCGGCGCCGCCGGTCACGACGATCATCTCCGCCCCCAGGCTTCCAGGGCCCCCGGGTTTCCAGGGAAGGCCCGGGTTATAGGGGAGGGACCCCCATGGCGGCAAGGTGGGGCCGGCAAGCTGCCGCAACCATCGACGGCGTACCGCCTGCCGCCCGATCGTCGCTCGCTCACGGTTGCGCGCGCCGTTCGCGGCCTGCGATAGTGGCCACGGTTCGAAGGCGATGGAGAGGCCGATGCAGACCGAAAACCGCCTGCTCGACGATCTGGCCCGGCTTGCCTCCAGCGCCATGGGTGCCGCCGCCGGACTCCGCGCCGAGATCGAGGCCCGGATCAAAGCCGAGCTCGAGCGCATCCTTGGCGAGCTGGACCACGTGCCGCGGGAAGAATTCGAGGCGGTGAAGGCGATGGCGGCCAAGGCGCGGGCCGAGCAGGAGATCTTGACGGAGCGGATCGTCCGGCTGGAAGCCGAGCTCGCCCGGCGGTCGAAGCCCGCATCCCCGGTCGGCAAGAGGACCAGAGCCTGACGCGCGATCTATCGCGCAAATGTCGCAAATTCGACGTTTAAGCGCGCGCGCAATTCTTCCTAAAACAAGCACTTGCGCCGCGGCGTTCACTTTGGCACTCTACAGCTAGTGGTGATTGACGCCTTGCACCACTAAGTGTCGGCAGAAGGCGTCACCATCGCGCAGCCGTCGCTGCGCCTGGGCAAGGAGCTGACAGGCATGACGTTACAGAGCGTCGAAACAGCTCGCTCCCGTCAAAATCCCATCGATATCCTCGAAGAAATCGTCTCCACGAATGAATGGTTGCATGACCGCGCCTCGGAAGAAGAACTGGCCGCCGAGGTCGAGGGTCGCTGGTGCGATTACCGCATGTTCTTCGTCTGGCGGGAGGAGACCGGCGCCTTGCATTTCTCCTGCTGCTTTGATGCCCGCGTCCCCGACAACAAGCGCCATGACATCCACGATCTCCTGGCGATGATCAACGAGAAGCTCTGGCTCGGGCATTTCGAGGTCTCCTCGGAAGACTCCGTGCCGATGTTCCGCCACACGACCTTGCTGCGCGGCGCCCCCGGGGCTTCGGTCGAGCAGCTCGAGGATCTGGTCGACATCGCCTTGACCGAGTGCGAGCGCTTTTTCCCCGCGTTCCAATTCGTCATCTGGGGTGGCAAGAGCGCAGCGGAAGCGATCGGCGCGGCAATGTTCGAGACCGTGGGCGAGGCTTAGCCCCGCCCCTTCGCGGCTCGCAGCGTCGCGCAAATCATCATGGCGAAGCCGGTCCTGCTCGTCGGCTGCGGCAAGATGGGGGGCGCCTTGCTCTCCGGCTGGCTCCAGCGCCAGGATCTTCCGGGCGGCGTTTATGTGATCGAGCCGAATGCGGCCGGCCTTGGCACCTTCCGCGGCGCTGCCGGTGTGAGCCTGCATCCGTCGGCCGGCGACCTGCCGGCCGGGCTCGATCCGGAGATCCTGGTGCTCGCGGTCAAGCCGCAAATGATGGATGCGGCGTTGCCGCCCCTGAGGCGCTTCACCGGTGCCACCGTGCTCTCCATCGCCGCCGGCAAGACGCTGGCCTATTTCAGCCGCAGCTTCGGCGCCGAGGCGCCGATCGTGCGCTCGATGCCGAACACGCCGGCGTCGGTCGGCCGCGGCATCACCGTGGCGGTGGCGAACGCGCGCGTGAGCGCCGCCCAGCGCCGGCGCTGCCACGGGCTCTTGGCGGCGGTGGGCCAGGTCGAATGGGTCGAGGACGAAGGCCTGCTGGACGCCGTCACCGCGCTCTCCGGCGGCGGGCCCGCCTATGTCTTCCTCCTCATCGAATGCCTGGCCGCGGCCGGCGCCGAGGCGGGGTTGCCGGCCGATCTCGCCATGCGGCTGGCGCGGGCCACCGTCAGCGGCGCCGGCGAGCTCGCGCGCCTGTCGGAGGGGCCGGCATCCCAGCTCCGCCAAAATGTGACCTCACCCGGCGGCACCACCTTGGAAGCGCTCAAGGTGCTGATGGCGGAGGACGGCCTGCAGCCCTTGTTCAACCGCGCCATCGCCGCCGCCACCCGCCGCTCGCGCGAGCTCGCCGGCTAAGCCCTTAGGCCCGAGCCTGCGGTGTCACTGGCGGCGGCGGCGCAGCAGCCTATATGCTGTCGTCATGGCCCGCCGCACCGGCAAGACCCGCGCCCGGAAGCCGCAGCAGACCGGCCCGGAAGCGACCGGCATCGAGCCGCGCATCGTCGATGCGGCGCTGGCGCTGGCCGCCGAGCGGCGCTGGCGCGAGGTGGCGCTGGCTGACATCGCCCAGCGCGCCGGCGTCACCCTCGTCGATGTCTACCGCCATTGCCCATCCAAGGCGGCGGCGCTGGCGGCGTTTTCCCGGCGGATCGACGCTGCGGTCCTGGCCGGCGCTGCGGGCGAGGACGCCGATGAGGCCGGGCCCCGCGACCGGCTCTTCGATGTGATCATGCGGCGCCTGGACGCGCTGGCGCCCTATAAGCAGGGGGTCGCCTCGATCATGGCCGACCTGCCGGCCGATCCGATCTCGGCCTTGGCCCAGCAGCGTCCGTTCCTGCGCTCGATGGCCTGGATGCTGGAAGCCGCCGGGCTGTCCGGCGCCGGCCTGGCCGGCGCCCTCAGGGTGCGCGGCCTGGCGCTCGTCTATCTCTCCACGCTCCGGGTCTGGCTCGCCGATGACGGCGCCGATCTCGCCCGCACCATGGCGGCGCTCGACCGCAGCCTCAAGCGCGCCGAGGCCACCATCAAGCTCCTGCCCAGGGCCTGGCGCTGAGCCGGCTCCGCCTTGTATGCTCACGGGCGACTTGTGTCCTCGAAGCCGAGCAAGGGATTGTCGCGGAACTCGGCACAAACCCGCCGGTAGTATGTTGCAGTGCAATATTCCCCTTGACGAAGGCTTATGTAAGGCCTAAATAAGCTGTGTTGCAGTGCAGCAAAATCGATCAATGACGCACCGATGGAGGATCCCATGGCCAAGAACAACCCATTCTTCAACGCCGACAAGTCCAACCCGTTTTTCAACGTCGACATGCAGAAGCTGCTCGGCGACTTCAAGTTTCCCGGCGTCGACTATGAGGCGCTGATGACCAGCCAGCGGCGCAACATCGAGGCTCTGACCCAGGCGAACCAGCTGGCGGTCGAGGGCATGCAGGCGGTCGCCAAGCGCCAGGCGGAGATCATGCGCCAGACCATGGAAGAGACCGGCCGCGCCATGCAAGCCTTGATGCAGAGCACCACGCCGGAAGACCGGATGGCGAAGCAGACCGACATGGTCAAGTCCGCCTTCGAGCGCGCCATCGCCAATATGCGCGAGCTGGCCGAGCTGGTGACCAAGTCGAATGCCGAGGCCTTCCAGCTGGTCAACCAGCGGGTGACCGACAGCCTGGACGAGCTGAAGCAGGCGATCGGCAAGCAGGCGAAGCACTAAGCGACCGACCCTCCGGTCGAAGAAGCCTACCGACCGCCGCCCCGGGCTTGCCCCTGGGGCGGCGGTCTGCTTTTCTGCGCCGCCATGACCATTACCTATGACGATTTTAGCCGGGTCGATATCCGCATCGGCACGATCACCGAGGTCGAACCGTTTCCAGAGGCCCGCAAGCCCGCCTGCAAGCTCAGGGTGGATTTCGGTCCGGCCATCGGCGTCAAGCGCAGCTCGGCGCAGATCACCAAATATTATCGCCCCGACGCGCTCATCGGCCGCCAGGTGGCCGCCGTGGTGAACTTCCCGCCAAAGCAGATCGGCAAGTTCATGAGCGAGGTCCTGGTGCTGGGCTTCCCCGACAGCGAGAGCGCGGTGGTGCTGGTCGGCGTCGACCATCCCGTGCCCAATGGCGGCAAGCTGTTCTGAGGGCCACTTCTCGAGCGCATTCCGTGCTGCTTGATCACCCCCACCCCATCCCTCCCCCGTCAAGGGGGAGGGGGTAAGAGACGGCGAGCGCATTTCATAGTTCCCTCCCCCCTTGCGGGGGGGGGGTTAGGGAGGGGGGTCATCTGAACGAAACTTGATCCTAAACCGGCAGCCTGACCGTCGCCCGCAATCCGCCGATCGGGGAGTCGGCGAGCTCGACGTCGCCGCCATGGCCGCGCGCCACGTCGCGGGCGATGGTGAGACCGAGACCGGTGCCGCCGGTGGCCGGGTTGCGCGAGGGGTCCAGACGGAAGAACGGCCGGAACACCGCCTCGCGCTCGGCCAAGGGAATGCCGGGTCCGTCATCGTCGACGGTGATCTCGACCGAGCGATCGAGGCGCTTGAGCGCCACCTGCACGCGCCGCCCGTGGCGGCAGGCATTGGCGACGAGATTGCCGATGCAGCGCTTGATCGCATCCGGCCGGAGGGAGACGGTCAGCCCAGGCGGATCCAGCTCCGGCACCGCCAGATTGACCTCGCGGCCCTGGCGCCTTGCGCCGCTGACCACGTCTTCCAGGAGATCGGGCAAGCTGGTCGGCACCGGCGCCTCGCTGCCTTCGCCGCGCACGAAGGCGAGGTAGCCGTCGACCATGCGCTCCATGTCGTCGAGATCGGTCTTGAGCCCCTCGGCTTCGACGCCGGCGGGCATCATCGCCAGCTGCAGCTTCATCCGCGTGATCGGCGTCCTGAGATCGTGGGAGACGCCGGCCAGCATTTCCGTGCGCTGGGAGATCTGCCGGCGGATGCGCTCGCGCATCAGGAGGAAGGCGCGTGCCGCCTGGCGCACTTCGGTCGCACCCTCGGGCTTGAAATCGGGAACGTCGATGCCGCGCCCGAAGCTGTCGGCGGCATGCGCCAGGCGGAAGATCGGACGGATCTGCCTGCGCATGAAGGCGGTGGCGACGGCCAGGGTCACCAGCGAGGTGCCGACCATCCACATGATGACGAGATAGCCGGTCGAGCTCGTTAGCCGCTTGCGCCCGGTGGTCACGTCGAAGACCCCGTCGGGCAGCTGCACGCGGACGCCGATGTCGCGGGGCAGACTGGTGACGTCCACCTGGAATGGCCGTCTCACCCGCTCGGAGAGCGCGTTGGTGAGCTGCGTCTCCAGCAGGCTCGGCGACGGGTTGGGCTCGGCGTTGGGCAGGATCGCCCCGGGCTGGAAGGTGATCTGCATGTCGAGATAGCGGCTGGCGGACTCGTAGATCTCCGGGTCGCTCGGGATGTCGTCGGGGCGCTCGCGCAGATCGATCAGGAGCGCCAGGTCGCCGGCGAGCGAGTTCGCCAGCCGGCGCGTCACCGTCTCCCAATGGCGGTCGAAGAACACAAAGGTCGCCACCACCTGCACGATGACGAGCGGCGTGATGATGATCAGCAGCGAACGGCCGAACAGGCTGAGCGGCAATAGACGCTTGAGCATCATGTCAGTCGATCCGGAGCACGTAGCCCTTGCCGCGCACGGTCTGCAGGTAGCGCGGGAATTTCGGGTCCGCTTCGATCTTACGCCGAAGCCGGGTGATCTGCACGTCGACGGTTCTCGGGCTGATGCCGCTGTCGCGATCGGCCAGCTCCTCGCGCCCGATGATCTCGCCGGGCCGGCGCGCGAACGCCATGAGCAGGCTGAGCTCGGCCTCGGTGAGCCGGATCGGCGTGTCGCCCAGAATGAGCGCGCCGCTTCTGGGATCGAAGCGGTAGGCGCCGAAGCGGAGCTCGGGTTGACGCGGCGCCGCCGGCCGGGCGCGCCGGAGGATGTTCTTCAGGCGCAGCACCAGCTCCTGCGGCTCGAAGGGCTTCGCCAAATAATCGTCGGCGCCGCTGCCCAGCCCGGCGATGCGGTCCTGGATCTCGCCCATCGCGGTCAACAGCAGGATCGGCACCGTGCCCTGCCGGCTGAGATCGCGGGTAAGATCGATGCCGCTCTCGCCCGGCATCATGACGTCGAGCACGATCAGATCGAAGGCGACGCTGGCGAGCCTGGCCCTGGCCTCGGCGGCATCGGCGGCGACCGTGACGCGAAAGCCGTTGTCGCCGAGATAACGCCGCAGCAGCTCGCGCAGCCTGGTATCGTCGTCGACCACCAGGAGATGCGGCAGATCCTCGCTCATCGCTTGGCGAACTTGCGGCGGTCCTCCTCCTCGATCATGCCGAGGAGCACCTTGCGATAGCCGTCGACCGCCTCGCCGCCGGCCTCGCGATAGGCGCGTGCGATGCGCGTGCGCTGGGTCTGGGTCAGCTCGCGCTCGAGCTGGGCGCCCTTCATCGCCAGGTCCAGAAGCCGCTGGCGGCGGTCCTCTCCCGGACGCTGGGTGATGAAGCCCTCGCGCACGAGCTGGCCCAGGACCCGGCTCAAGCTCTGCTTGGTGATGCGCAGGATGACCAGGAGCTCGCTCACGGTGATCCCGGGATTGCGCCCGACGAAATAGATGACCCGGTGATGGGCACGGCCGAAGCCGTAGCGCGCCAGGATGGCATCGGGCTCGCCGGTGAAGTCGCGATAGGCGTAGAACAGCAGCTCGATGCCCTGGCGCAGCTCCTCCTCGCGGAGGAAAAGCGGGTTGGCGATGGTTTTTACGTCAGCCATGTTGACATAATTAGCTTAGGATGTTATCGAAGACAATCCCATTGGGAAATAAAGTAACCCAATCCTAGAGGACGTTCCATGGCCCTCATTCCCTTCGACGACCGCGACGGCTCGATCTGGTTCGACGGCAAGCTCACCCCCTGGCGCGAGGCCAAGGTGCACGTGCTCACCCATGCGCTGCACTACGCCTCGGCGGTCTTCGAGGGCGAGCGCGCCTATGGCGGGCATGTCTTCCATTCGCGCCAGCACAGCGAGCGGCTCCTCAATTCAGCGAAGCTGCTCGGCTTCGAGATCCCGTATACCGCCGAGGCGATCGACCAGGCCAAGCGCGACACGGTGGTCGCCAACAACATCGTCGACGGCTATGTCCGCCCGATCGCTTGGCGCGGCAGCGAGATGATGGGTGTGTCGGCCCAGCAGAGCAAAATCCACCTCGCCATCGCCACCTGGGTGTGGCCGTCCTATTTCTCGCCGGAGCTCCGAGCCAAGGGCATCCGCCTGCAATTCGCCAAGTGGCGCCGCCCGGCGCCCGACACCGCGCCGACCCAGAGCAAGGCCGCCGGCCTCTACATGATCTGCACCATGTCGAAGCACGCGGCCGAGCAGGAGGGTTTCCAGGACGCCCTCATGCTGGATTGGCGCGGCCAGGTGGCGGAGGCGACCGGCGCCAACGTCTTCTTTGCCATCGACGGCGCCTTGCACACGCCGAAGCCCGATTGCTTCCTCGACGGCATCACCCGGCGCACGGTGATGGGGATTGCCCGCGAGCGGCAGATCAAGGTGGTGGAGCGGGCGATCATGCCCGAGGAGATGGCGAAGGCGAGCGAGTGCTTCCTCACCGGCACCGCCGCCGAGATCACGCCGGTGGGCGAGATCGGCTCCTATCGCTTCACGCCCGGTCCGATCACCAACCAGCTCTGGGCGGATTTCCAGGCCCTGGTGCGCAAGGCCCCGGCGAAGGCGGCGTAGGCGTGGCATTGGTTGTCGGTTGTCAGTTGGCGGCGCTTCATACCTGACAACCGGCAACCGACCCCTGATGAAGACCATCCATCTCATCCGGCACGGGCAATCGACCTTCAATGCCGCCTTCGCCGAGACCGGAGCCGATCCGTTGCACCGCGATGCGCGGCTGACGCCGCTCGGTCACGCCCAGGTCGCCGCCCAGCGCCAGGCCTATGCCGGGCTCGGCCATGAGCTCATCGTCACCTCGCCCTTGACCCGCGCCATCGAGACCACGCTCGGCCTCTTTGGCGGGACCGGCGCGCCGATCCAGGTCGAGGCCCTCCACCGCGAAAAGCAGACGGATAGCTGCGACGTCGGGCGCTCGCCTTCCATCCTCGAAGCGGAGTTTCCGAGCTTGCGCTTCGGCCATCTCGGTGATCCCTGGTGGCATGACGAGGACCACGACCACCGCGGCATTCCGATCGAGCCGGACTCGCGTTTCGCCGAACGCGTCCAGCGCTTCCGCGCCTGGATCGAGGCGCGGCCCGAGCGGGTGATCACCGCCGTCGGGCATGGCACGTTCTTCCGCATTCTTACCGGCGGCCGGCCCTTCGCCAATTGCGAGTTGTTCACCTTCGAGCTGTAGCCCCGCGCCGGCGGAATCTCCATTTTAGAGCAATGGGATACGTCATGTGACCGGTGCTGAGGAAGGGTCTATCGTGTCGCTGTCCCGCTGTCCCAGTCCCGGGCACGCCCACCCTGGGACAGTCGTGGACTGCACCCCGTCGAGCTCCAGGGGAAATGCTGATAGAAGCAAGCATGCGCGTCCTGCTTGCGGCATCTCTGCTCCTGGCGTTCGGCGCGGTCTTTCCGGCCGCTGCCGTCGAGGCTCCGCCTCCGGTCAAGGAGCTTGGCGCCGAGCGCCTGCAGATTGTCACGCCGGTCGGGAACGCCGAGCTGCCGGTCTATCTTTCCCGGAGCTGGGACCAGGCGCTCTCCGGGATCACCCGGGCGGTGATCGTCGTGCACGGGCTGTCGCGGGACGCAGACACCTATTTCGCCGCCGCCGAGAGCGCCCGGGCGAATGCCGGCGAGGCCGGCCAAAATAGCCTGATCATCGCCCCGCAATTCCTCGCCGATGCGGACATCGACGCCTATGGCTTGCCGGCATCGATGCTGCGCTGGCACTGGAGCGAATGGGGCGGCGGCGGTATCGCCCATGGACCGATCCGGCTCAGTTCCTTCGCGGTCATCGACGCCCTCTTGGCGCGCCTCGCCGATCGCGCCCGCTTCCCGGATCTCGCCAAGGTGGTCGTGGCCGGGTTCTCCGCCGGCGGCCAGGTGGTGCAGCGCTACGCCGTGCTGGGCCAAGGCGAAGCGGCGCTGGCGGCTGCCAGTATCGCCACGCGCTACGTCGTCGGCAGCCCCTCCAGCTACCTCTATTTCAGCCCGGAGCGTCTCGACGAGAGCGGCCGCATCGGTGCCTTCGCCGGGGCCGCGACCTGCCCCGGCTACAATCACTGGCGCTACGGGTTCAGCGGCGCGCTTCCGGCCTATGTGACCGACCCGCCCGCCAGCCTGGAAGAGCGCTATGTCGGCCGCGATGTCGTCTATCTCTTGGGCACCGCCGACACCGACCCGCAGCACCGCTCCTTGGACACGAGCTGCGGAGCCGAAGCCCAGGGCCCGCATCGCTATGCCCGCGGGCTTGCCTATTTCCGCGTCCTGCAGCTCCGCCATCCCGGCACGCTGACGCAGACGCTGTGGGAGGCGCCGGGCATCGCCCATCAGGGCGGCAGGGTCTTCAACTCTCCCTGCGGACTCGCCGCTCTCTTCGACCAGCCGGGTTGCCCGGCGCGCTGAGCCGCCTCCGAGCCGCTTCAACGGCTTGCGCTGGACACTGGCATTTCGCCGCCGGAGCCGACATATGATGGGGCATGTCCAGCGCCTATTGGAACTCGGTCGAGGCCGAGCGCAACACCCCGCCGCTCGCCTTCCAGGCCCCGGCCGAGTCCGGCCAGCCCTTCCGGCTCACCAGCGACTATCAGCCCGCCGGCGATCAGCCCGAGGCGATCACGGCGCTGACGGATGGCCTGAAGCAAGGCGAGCGCGAGCAGGTGCTGCTCGGCGTCACCGGCTCGGGCAAGACCTTCACCATCGCCCATGTCATCCAGAATCTCGGCCGGCCGACCCTGGTGCTGGCGCCGAACAAGACGCTGGCGGCCCAGCTCTATGGCGAGATGAAGGGCTTCTTTCCGGAGAACGCCGTCGAGTACTTCGTCTCCTACTACGACTATTACCAGCCTGAGGCCTACGTTCCGCGCACCGACACCTATGTGGAGAAGGAATCCTCGATCAACGAGCAGATCGACCGCATGCGCCATTCCGCCACGCGCTCGTTGCTCGAGCGGCGCGACGTGATCATCGTCGCCTCGGTCAGCTGCATCTACGGCATCGGCTCGGTCGAGACCTATGGACGCATGATCGTCGCCTTGCAGCGCGGCCAGACCATCGAGCGCAACCGCCTGATCAAGTCGCTGGTGGAGCTGCAGTACAAGCGCAACGACGTCAATTTCAGCCGCGGCGCCTTCCGCGTCCGCGGCGACTCGGTCGAGATCTTTCCCGCCCACTACGAGAGCCGCGCCTGGCGGCTGTCGCTGTTCGGCGACGAGATCGAAGGCATCTTCGAGATCGACTCGCTTACCGGCGAGAAGACCGCCGAGCTGGAATCGATCCGCATCTACGCCAACAGCCACTACGTCACCCCCGGCCCGACCCTCAGCCAGGCGGTGAAGCAGATCAAGATCGACCTGAAGCTCCGGCTGGAGGAGCTGACCCAAGGCGGCAAGCTCCTGGAGGCGCAGCGGCTGGAGCAGCGCACCACCTTCGATCTGGAGATGATGGAGGCGACCGGGAGCTGCGCCGGCATCGAGAACTATTCCCGCTACTTGACCGGCCGCGCCCCGGGCCAGCCGCCGCCGACCCTGTTCGAATATCTGCCGCAAGACGCCTTGCTGATCGTGGATGAGAGCCACGTGACCGTGCCGCAGATCGGCGGCATGTTCAAAGGCGACTACAATCGCAAGTCGACCCTGGCCGACTACGGCTTCCGGCTGCCCTCCTGCGTCGACAACCGCCCGCTCAAATTCGAGGAGTGGGAGACCATGCGGCCGCAGACGGTGTTCGTCTCGGCCACCCCCGGGCCCTGGGAGCTGCAGCGCACCGGCGGCGTCTTCGTCGAGCAGGTGGTGAGGCCGACCGGCCTCATCGACCCGGTGACCATCATCCGGCCGACCACGCACCAGGTCGACGACGTCATCGCCGAGTGCAAGGAATGCGCCGCGCGCGGCCAGCGCGTGCTCATCACCACCCTCACCAAGAAGATGGCGGAGGCGTTGACCGAGTACATGCACGAGGCCGGCGTGCGCGTGCGCTACGTGCATTCCGACGTCGAGACCTTGGAGCGCATCGAGATCATCCGCGATCTCCGCCTCGGCGTCTTCGACGTGCTGATCGGCATCAATCTCCTGCGCGAGGGCCTCGACATCCCGGAATGCGCCCTGGTCGCCATCCTCGATGCCGACAAGGAGGGCTATCTCCGCTCCAAGACCTCGCTCATCCAGACCATCGGCCGGGCCGCGCGCAATCTCGACGGCCGTGCCCTGCTCTATGCCGACACCATGACCCAGTCCCTGGAATACGCCATCGGCGAAACCAACCGTCGGCGCGAGAAGCAGCAGGTCTACAATTTGGCGCACGGCATCACGCCCGAAAGCGTGCGCAAGGGCATCTCGGACGTGATGCAGAGCGTCTACGAGCGCGCCGACCACGTGACCGTGGAGACCGGCGACGAGGAGATGACCCATGCCATCGGCAAGGATCTGAAGGCGACCATCGCCGAGATGGAGAAGCGCATGCGCGCGGCTGCCGCCGATCTCGAGTTCGAGACCGCCGCCCGGCTGCGCGACGAGATCCGCCGCCTGGAGGCGATCGATCTCGGCCTCGGCCCGAACGAAGCCGGCCGCTCCCTGCAAGCCGCCGCCCCCCGAGGCGCCCCGCCGCAGAAATCCCAGGCCAACTACAAGATGCGCGCCCGCATCAACGCCCCGATCCAGCCGCCGGCCGGCCGGCCCAGGGGGAGGAACAGGAGGGGGTGATCCTCACCCCCTCCTAAAGCCCACCCCCGGGGTGGCGGGCGGCGGCGAGGGCCGTAGTCTCCAGCCTTGACTTCTGATGTGCCTCAGGCAGGCTGATCTTCTTCTCTGCAACAACAGAAAGGAGGTGATCCGATGTCTAGCCGTTTGGTGAGGGCGTTGGCCGCTCAGGCGGTCGAGGCTGAGTCGGTTATCTCGATCGGATCGGCCTCGAAGGCGTCAAGCGGCGGCTGAAACACGCCCGGCCAGGGGTGAGCCCGCGGCCAAACCGCGGGTTCCGGCCTAACGGCCGCACCCACCCCGGCTTCGCCCAAACGCTTTCCTCCGCCGCCGCTCCTTCTCGGGGGCGGCGGTTTCTTTTCCCAGCGGGGGAGGACTATGGGAGGGGGTGCGGCGCACCCCCTCCCTGACCCACCCCGAGGAGCCACACCATGATCCCGACGATCACGCCGATCTATGCCGCGCTCGCCGGCCTGCTTCTCATCCTGTTGACGATTCGCGTCGGCGGCCTGCGCGGGCGTTTCCAGATCGGCATCGGCGATGGCGGCAATGAGGAGCTGGCGCGCTGGATCCGGGTCCATGGCAACTTCATCGAATCCGTGCCGCTGGCCCTGCTGCTCATTCTCCTGGTCGAGCTCCAGGGAGTGCCGGCCTGGCGCCTGCACGCGCTTGGCGCGGTGCTGCTGCTGGCCCGCCTTGCCCATGCGCAAGGCCTGTCCTCGACCTCCGGCCGGTCCCTCGGCCGCGCCGCCGGCGCCATCGGCACCTTGGCCGTCATCCTCGTCTCAGCCAGCTCGCTTCTCTACCGGGCGTTCATCGGCTGATCTTCGGCGGCCCCGCCTGCAAGGCACCGGCGGGGAGAGTCCAGGCTTGGTTGCGCAGGTTCATCCGCCATTGCAGGTCCGCATCGACCGCGAAGCCAAGCGTGATGCCGCTGTTGAAGCCGACGGAGACGGCGCAGTGGTGGAACCGGCGGCTGTCCTTGTCGCGAAAGGCGGCCAGCGTCCAATTCTGGATCGGCGCATGCCAGACCTCCTGCACCTCGCCCGCCGACGGAACCGAAGCCAGGGCCAGCATCACTGCCGCCGACGCAACGGCCACCCGGCTCGCGCGCATGCAAGTCCCCCAAAAATCCGGCTGCCCACCGTCATCCCATTGCAACACATCTCCGCTAAAGGCAGAAGCGTCGGGAACAGCGGCGATGGACAGTGCGGAGGAGCGACTCATGGCATCGATCCGAAGGCTGGGTGCGGCGGTGTCGATCGCCGCGGCGATCGCGGCCGGTCCCGGCTGGCTCGGCGGCGCCCAGGCGAAGACGCTTTATCAATGGGTGCAGCTCGGGCCCGACGGCGCCAGCGCCCGGGCGATCACCGATGACGCGGCCTGTCCGCGCCTGATGGTCGACGGAAAGGCGCTGGCGATGGCCACCCGGGCCGAACCCAAGCAAGCCTTCCGCAACGTGCCGGCCGCCGTCTTCGGCGTGCGGAGCTGCGAGCGGGCGGTTCCCGAGGGCGCCGTCGCCGCCGCCATCGACGGCAAGGCGCTGCCGCTGCCGCGCCCGAACCCCGGGCGCATCCTGGTCATCGGCGACACCGGCTGCCGGCTGAAGGAAGGCGACCCGGTGCAAGCCTGCAACGATCCCGCCGGCTGGCCGTTTCCCCATCTCGCCCAAGCCGCCGCGTCGGCGCGCCCGGACCTGGTGATCGATGTCGGCGACTACCACTACCGGGAGACGGCGTGCCCGCCCGCTCATGCCGGCTGCCAGGGCAGCCCCTTCGGCTATGGCTGGGATGCCTGGGAGGCGGATTTCTTCAAGCCGGCAACGCCGCTCCTGGCCGCCGCCCCCTGGGTCATGACCCGCGGCAACCATGAGGACGTCGCGCGCGCCGGCGAGGGCTGGTCGCGCTTTCTCGACTACGGGCCGGCCGCCGGCGATTGCGCCGATCTCACCGGCGTCTATCTGGCGCGCCTCGGCGAGTTCGGCCTCATCGTCGTCGACGGCGCCAACGCTCCCGACCCCAAGGGCGATGCCGGCGGGCTCGCCGGCAAGCTGGCCGCACAGTTCGCGCCGGTGGCGGCCCAGGCGCCGGCGGAATCCTGGCTGATGACGCATCGGCCGCTCAATGCCATGCGCGGCGAGAAGGGCGAGCTCAAGGTGGAGAACAGCGTCCTGCAGCAGGCGCTGGGCGCGCTGATGCCGAATGGCGTCAGCATGATCGTCTCCGGCCATATCCATTTCTTCCAGGCGGTGGATTTCGGGCCGAGCCGCCCGGCGCAGCTGGTGGCCGGCACCGGCGGCGACAATCTCGAGCCGATGGTGCCGAAGCCGGTCGCCGGCGTCCCCATCAACGGCCTGCAGGCGCTCAACGCCACCACACGCTCGGGCTTCGGCTACATGGTCTGGGACCGGTTGAAGCCGGGGACCTGGTCGGGGGTGGTGTTCGACGATCGCGGCGCGCCCATCGAGCGCTGCCGCCTGGACGGCCGCCGGCTCACCTGCGGCTTGTAGGACACGAGACTGCGAATGGATTTAATTCGTCATACGCGGGCTCACATGAGGGTGTTGTCGTCAAGGGGTCATTTGGCTCTCCGTCTTTTAGATCCTGGAGCGAGCCTGTTGTCAGCCACGGCGTCGATGCCGTGGAACCTCACATCCGGTCGCCGCTGTTTGCGGCTGGCACCAC